>CAXTDG010000521.1:0-3864 GCA_964242675.1 uncultured Chitinophagaceae bacterium | reverse complement strand
GAACTCACCCTAACCTGTTAACCACAGAAGCGGTACGGGGTTTTGAAAACGTAACATTTAGCCAGGCGGAGGCGGATAAGGAAGCCCAAATGTGTACCACCGCTCCATTTACCCGCAACGCCTTCGACCCCATGGATTATACCCCCATGAACATATATAAAATTGGTAGTAAATCCATCCGCCGTACCAGTAGCACTTTTGAATTGGCGCTAAGTGTTTTGTTCCTGAGTGGCATCCAGCATTTCGCTGAAAGTCCGGAGGGGATGAGCCATGTGCCTCCTTACGTAAAAACCTTTTTGCAGGAACTGCCGGTGCAGTGGGATGACGTTCTTTTTTTAGATGGTTACCCTGGTAAGTATGTGGTGATAGCCCGTAAAAGCGGTAACAAATGGTATGTGGCGGGCATCAATAGTGAAGCAATTCCTAAGTCAATAAATCTGGATATATCATCTTTCAAAAAGAAAAATGCTCATTTAATTATGGAAGGCATAGAGCCGCTAAGTTTTTCTGAGAAGTGGTTGAAAACTGGCACCGAAACAGTGCCGATTACGCTACAACCCAACGGTGGTTTTGTGATGGTATTGGAGTAAACTTATCTTTACGCTATGCAACAGAATATCACCCGTCTGCCGTTTGACCCGCCCCGCTACACTTATGACGATTACAAAAACTGAAGTGATGAGTGGGAGTTGATTGACGGCTATCGTTATTCGCTAATGCCTTCTGCGAAGCGTAAGCATCAGCGCTTAATTACACAGTTTATTTGGAAGGTGAGTAATCTGTTGTTGGGAAATCGGTTAGAGATTGAAGTGTTCAGCAGGCTCGATTGGATCGTAAACGATGAAACAGTGGTACGATCAGATTGCATGATTGTATGCGGAAAGTTTGAAACTGACTGGCTTACATTCCCGCCTACCTTGATTGTTGAAATCGGTTCTGCTTCCACTTATTTAAAAGATAAAAATGTGAAGTACAAACTTTACGAAATGAATGGTGTGAAATATTACTTGCTGGCTGACACAGAGAAGGAAAAAGTAGACTGCTATGAGTTAATTAATGGGAATTATCAACCTAAAAAAGACGATACTTTTCAGTTAGTAGAAGGTTGTGAAATATCGATTGACTTTGAGCAAATGTGGTAAACAGTGACCCTGATTTTATTAGTGAAAAATAGCTATGAGTTATGAAAAAATTGAATCCGCCCATAGCCTACATTAGCGGTTAATTCGGGATAACTGACAGAACAAACATTATTCTTTATCTATCTACCCTATGAAAATATCCAGCAAGACAACATACATTTTCCCGTTTGCAATACTGTTTGCTGCTACTGCTCTTATGAGCCTTTCCATGCTTCATTATTCCAGCAACAGTTTTATTTTCGACATTGATATCCGGATACTGGTTACACCTACTTTACTGGCATGCGTTTTAGCTACCGGTTTCTATTTTCTTTTCAGAACACTGGCCGGTAAAATGAAATCCGGATTGATACAACTACTGTCAGTTGCCTTACCGGCCATTATTCAAATATTGTATTATTTCATCCTGACCTACAATTTCTATTTTGATTTATTGTACGTGATAGAAGGACTGTTATTGCTATGGGCATTTAAGCTTTTGATAAACCGGTACACCGCAATTATGAATGATAACACTATCGAATTGATGAATTTGCTGGGACAGCATTTATCTGTCTCTTTAGGCAGCATCACCAAGCTGGAGCAGAAACGGAATGCATTAACGCTTATTAAAGAATTCAGGCTGCTGAACGTTAGTAAGAAAACAGTCCTAAGCTTTACAGATGAAAATCTGGATGAGTATGAGGTAGTCTTTTTTCCAAAAGCCTTTGGATCTAACAAAATGTTCAATCACATCATACAGCAGGCTAATAAATATGGCAATGGAAAAATCAGGCAATACACTATCTGACAAAAATAAAATCAGGAATTAAGAAGTGATGATAGACTCTAACCAGACGCAACAATCTATTTTATAAAGCCTCCCCCTTCAATCCATCCATCAAAACACCTTTCACATCGATAAATTGCATTTGCTGCAATAGGCTTACATAGTTTTTTAATTGCACTTGCAGTCGGCTAATATCTGCCGCAGGCAAAAAGATAAAATCTAGCACCAACGTTTCGCCTGCACCAGACAAAATCAGGCCTGGCCGACGGACAAACTCTTTCGTTACCAGCATATTTTGGGCACCCACCTTTTGCATTTTCCCGTTCGCCCATGGCTGTAATAGCGGGTGTTGCAGCAGCTTTTGCATAATGCTTGCCACTTCTTTTTTCATGGCTGGTTCCATCAATCCCTGCCGTTCCATTTGCTGTAGTAAAACAGGCAGTTCGGCGGGACGTTGCAGCTTGCTAATAATGCTTTGCAGCAATGCTTCCCGGCGGCGGGGCAGGCTTACCGTTTCCTCTTCCTGCTGCAAGGCGGCGGGGCGGATGCGGAGCTGGTTTTGCCAGCGGCCATACACCATATCGTTCAATGAAAATACATCATCCGCTTTATCTAAACTGGTAGTAATGGTTTCGGAGAATTGACCATATACCAATTGATTGTCATCAAATGCTTCCTGAACAGCCGGTATTTGTGGGTGGTCGGCAGAATGATTGTTGCTAAACACATCATACATTAAATCTCCAATGGTGCGGATAGGCGTTTCCTTTTTGCTGGTGGAATAAGGTAGCGGTGCATAGCCAATAATTTGTTTGCGGGCACGGGTAAAAGCTACGTACAAAAGGTTCAACGCATCCATGCGGCTAAGTAGTTGCTCCTCAAAATATTGAAATGCAAAATGGCTTTGGCTCATGTCTTTCTTGTACTTCACCGGTACCACAGGAATGTCATGAAAACCCGTACCCTCCGTTTGCACCCATAGCCAGTTATTCTTCCTTGCATCCGGATCCAGCGACCAGTTGCAAAAAGGGACAATTAGCACATCAAAAGCAAGCCCTTTTGCTTTATGAATGGTCATTACTTCCACTGCATTGCCCCCGCTGGCAGGTAGCGCTTTTTTAAAACCTTCTTCATCCCAATATTCAATAAAAGCCTGCAGGCCATCTTTCCCAAAACGCACCCAATCCAGCACAGCATCCTGAAAAGCCAGCAGGTAAGCATGGCCGCTGGGAATGCGGTGCAGGTTCAGCAATTCTATCAGGCGATTTACCAGTTCCAGCATAGGTAGGTTGTGCAGCACCGTTCTGCCGTTGATCAACTCTACCGGCAACAATTCTTCATTTTTTGCATTGCCTTCGTACAGGCGGTGGCTGCTCACACTATCGCCCAAGTTTTTTGCCAGCGTTTGTATAATGAACGCTTTGGAAATGGTATCCTGCGGATTGCTAAGCCAGCGTAGGGCAGCCAGTAAAACCTGAATGCTTTCGTTACTGTCGAGGTATAAAGCATCGGCGCTTAGTACGTCATATTCGATAGTTCCGGTTTGCTGTTGGTAGTCAATCAGGCTTTGGATTACCGCCCTTGCCTCACTATTATTTCGGGTAAGAATAGTAATCTGCGAAGCATTGTAGCCGCCTTCAAACATCAACTGCTCAATGCGGCGGGGAAGCCGGTACAGCACTTCATCTTCAAAGCTGCGCCAAGCCCCATCTGCATCTTCCTGCTCCTTTATAAATTCTATTTGTACCGCTCCCTGTAGGGCTACCGAGGCAGGCATTTGCTGGAAGCTATCAGCGTATGCAGCTTCAATTACCCCAAAATAATTATGCGTTTCCAGCTTTACCTGAATGTCCAGCGGAGCTTCTTGCATCTGCCCATTGAAGTGGGCTTGCAGGCGACGGGGTAACACATGAAACAGGTAATTATTGAATTCAATAACGGGTCGGGTACTGC
>CAXTDG010000520.1:0-3867 GCA_964242675.1 uncultured Chitinophagaceae bacterium | reverse complement strand
TTTACATCGTAGCCGTATGTTGCTGCCAGGTCAAACAGCAGTTTTGGTTTGATGCTCAGCAAAATCGGAAAATCAGCCAGGCCCAGCAAAATGCCACCGGCACCAGTGATGCCACCTTCTGCCGCTGCCGTTTTTTGGTAAATACTAATCTTCTCTTCCGCTGCCGCTTCCCTTGCTTCGAAGCTTCTATCTGGTACTGGCTTTTTGGTGGTGTATTTTGCGCCAAACAGTACGCCTCGAATCATTTGCTTAATAGTAACTGTGATGGCATTGTGCACTTTTTCCGGTATATAGCCATTCAGTTTTACCTGTAGTTTTCTAGATAAGTTATCCAGCAGCGATGGGCTTTTCTGCATTTGCTTTTGCCACTTTTCAAGTTCTTTTTTTGCGGCGGATTCGTAGGGAGTCATTCTTTATAAAATGTATTAACGAAATATTACAGGTACCAACAATACATTTTCAGTGCCTGATAGTTAGATGATTGAATATACATTGTGATTTTTTGTACAAAACGGCCTTTATATACTTTGAAATTAGCTGCATTTCATTACTATAGCTTTGTTCAAATTGAAACAATACTTTGACCTCAATAGAACAAAAGGAATTTCGAAAAGTAAACAGAATTGCAGCGATGTATAACATGATTCCTAATCTGCTGTGGACAGCCTTGTTTCTTATACCAATAACAGTATTTTGTTACACTTTTATATCGCCTAAAACAGTATTCCTATTATTAGGAATTAGTCTCATTCCCATCTGCTTTCCAAATTCATTTTTTGATAAAACACAACTGAGCAGAAATTCTCGTTTATACAGAATTATAGGCGTTAAGTATATAAATGCCTTTGCACAAAATGGAAGCCTTCTCATTAAATTTCTAAAAAAGAAATACCCTGATTTTAAAGTAGTTTCCAGAACCAAAGCATCCATAAAAAAACAGTATTATCAAACGTACTTCTTTGAAAAATTTCATTTTTCGCTGTTCCTGTTTTTTATAATGGTAACCATATATGCCGGGATACAAAGCCATTTCATTTGGATATTAATCTTATCAATATCCAACTTGCTTTACAATGTATATCCCAACCTTTTGCAACAATACATTCGGATAAAATTAAAATCTGCTGTGATCGACTTGCGATAAGCCCCTAATTGCAGCGGTTGCAAACCCCGCTAATAACCATATCAAACTGTTGCGATGTGAAGCCTTCCGGCAAATGCACTTGCGGAATGGTAATATGATCGAGGCAAGTGGCGCTTTTGCAAATGGTGCAGATAAAATGCACATGATTGTCGTGGTGATGGCCGGCGGTGCAGGTATCCTCCTTGCACAGGGCATAACTCACCGAATTGTCGGGGGTAGGTATGGTATGAATCAGCCCTTTGTCTACAAACGACTGTAGCGTTCGATAAATAGTTACCCGATCCATACCGGCACCAATACTTTTTTCGATAGCACCATGCGTTAGGGCACCATTGCCATTTACAAACAAGCCTAATATCTTCATCCGGCTATCGGTAATGCTAAGCTTATTGCGTTTCAAAAGTGTTTCAGGAGACATAATAGCAAGTTATCAGTGGTCAAAATCAGTTGTCAGTAATAGATCGAGAAGTATCTGTTATCAATTGCTAGGGTGTATTGTTGAAAACATTATTGACAAACGTCGTTTCGTTTTCTTTCAGCAGGTCTTTGATGTCACTTTTCAATTTATCTATCTCAGCACTTTTCAATCCGTCGTATACGCCTCGTACTCTGCCCCCCTTGTCTACCAATGCCAGAAATTGCGAATGCAGAAACTGATCTTCAATTTTACCAACATTATTACGAGGGTCGTCAATATGATAACTTTCCCGTGCAGTGCGGTACAAATCCAGTTTGTTGCCGGTTACAAATTGCCATTGGCGGCCATCGGCTCCCATGCTATCCTGGTAGTGTTTTAATACAGGCACACTATCATTTTCCGGCTGGCAGGTGTGGCTAATAAACTGTACCTCCATATTGCCTTTGTACGCCTCGTACACTTCCTTCATGTGGTTGTTCATATCGGGGCAAATGCCATGGCATGTGGTAAAAAAATAATTGGCTACTTCTACCCTTCCATTGGTCTGAACTTTGGTAACCGTATCACCGTTTTGGTTGATGAAATGGTACGGTTTTACATAATCAATTACCGGCAATTTGCTACGCCACTCGTTGGTACCCCTGAATAAAAACCACCAGAAGCCCACTACAAGCAGTGCAAAAAAAGTGACATACATCAGAATCTTCGTCCGCATTTTCATAGTACAAATTTACTTCACCATTGTCAGGCTTTATTAACATTCACAAAATAGGAGCAAATTTTGCAACATAGTTGCATTCTTTTACTTTTGTTGTATGCTTCGTAAAATTAATTGGGATGCACTGGGCATTACGGCCTCATTAGCTTGTGCGGTGCATTGTGCAGTTTTGCCTTTACTTTTTACCAGTCTGCCGTTTCTGGGGATTGACTTTGTGCAGGATAAGGCTTTCGAATATGGCATGATCGGGCTTGCTTTTATTGTTGGGGTTATAGCCCTTACGCATGGCTACAAACGCCATCATCATAAGTTGTATCCGGTTGCTATTTTTACCGCTGGCTTCTTTTTTCTTGTTTTAAAGGAATGGTTTCCTGCAAGAGAATTACCTTTTTTGCTCTTGGCTGTTTCGCTTATTCTGCTGGCACATTACCTCAACTATCGCCAGTGCCGCAATCATGGCCATTGTCCTAAAGATGATTGCAAGCATTGAAAAGGTTACTTGTCATAAATTCAGGTATTACCAAAATCAGCTACGTTTTTCACTGCTACGTAGCCTAATTCGATACTCTTTTTGCAAGATTCACTGTTGCCTCACTGAATAGTTTATCTTGCTACACAAACTAAACAGCTGCACTTACCCGTACTTGTTTTGTGTTTTACAAAACAGTCTGGTATTCTTCCTTATGCCCAAACTAATTCCTAGCCTCAATGGCCTGAGAGGTTTAAGTATTCTCTTTGTGCTAATAGCCCATATTCAGATTATGAGCTTCCACCTCCCCGACGGTCCGGGCGGACAGATAGGCGTAAATATTTTCTTTGTTATCTCTGGTTTCTTAATTACTTATCTCCTATTAAAAGAAGAAGCTGCTACCGGTACCATATCGCTCAAAAATTTCTTTATCCGTCGTTCGTTACGCATTTTCCCAGCGTTTTATTTCTTGCTATTAGTGTATGGGGTGCTACAGCTTTTTAGTGTATTGCATATCAGCGCCGGTTCCTGGCTTTCGTCTATTACCTAGACCAAATACTTTTTTGCCAAGTGGGAACATGACTGGGAAACCGGTCATGTATGGTCGTTGAGCGTGGAGGAACATTTTTACCTATTGTGGCCGTTTATATTTGTATACCTGCCAAAGTTCCGTCAAGCATTTGCCATAGCCCTGATTGCTGTTGTTCCGATGGTGCGGCTATTGACCGATACAAGTGTAATGCACCTGTTTACCCGTGCAGATGCTTTGATGTGGGGTTGCCTTTTTGCGCTGCACCATAAGCAAATTTTTGAACGAACCGCTTCCATGACCAGGATCGTTCGGGCTTTGCCTTTCTTAGGACTACTGTTTTGCCTGTTTAGTAAAAAATTGTTGTTGCTAACGGGAGCATCCCCTGCCTTTCAAAGCCACGTAGCACTAGCTTTTTTCGGTTCGTTTGGTGTGGTTACTAATATCCTCATCGGGCTTATTGTAGTCATTTCTATCAGCTCCAACAACAATTTGTACTTTGTTTTTCTGAACCGCGCTCCAATGAATTTCATTGGTATAATATCTTACAGTATTTACCTATGGCGGCAACTATTCTTTTCTAAAAACG
>CAXTDG010000519.1:1184-3872 GCA_964242675.1 uncultured Chitinophagaceae bacterium | reverse complement strand
GGGATATACTGGGCAGTTGTTGAACAGCGATGAATACACTACTCGCCTGTTATATTTCCATAGTAAAAAGGTGGTTTTTTGCGAGGGCACTTTTTTTTACCGTCAAAACAACCCGCTGTCTATCACCCGCAAATGGAACCCAGCCTTGATGGAAAGTTTTGAAACATGTATGCAACTAGAGCAATTCCTGAAGCAGCATCATTTTGCAGAAGCTGCTTTTAGCGCTCTGTATAGTACCATGCTAGCGGAAATTATCAGGATTCAGCGCATTTATCTGGGAGTTCAGAAAAAATTAAGTAGATCAGAAAGTGTAAGAGCAGAAACAGCTATCCGACAGTTTTATACCCGGTATCGTAAAGCCATTCAAAAACTGGACGAAAATTACACTTCTTCCATTATAAAGTCGGCTTTCTTTACTCAAAATTTTTTCCTTTTGCAGCTTTATGGCAAATTGTCCATGCTGTTTCACCGCCTGCGCTCCGTTTCGCCTCTATGAGTAAAGAACAGCCTGTTTATAGTAAAATCTTTAAAAACGTAATCCTGTTTGGCGGCGTACAGATAGTGCAGGTGTTGGCTACTGTGGCACGAGGTAAATTTGTAGCATTGTTTTTAGGAACGACGGGTATTGGTATCAATGCCATGTTTAATTCGGTAATACTAATGCTCGTTCAGTTTTCAGGTATGGGCATTCAGTATAGTGCCGTTCGTGAGATATCGGCAGCAGCTGCCAGTGATAACAAGGTGCAACTACAGCAAACGATACAAGTGTTTCGTTCTTGGATACTAGCATCTGCGGTTCTCGGGGGTGTACTTACCTTCATACTATCGGGTATGTTAAGTCAATTTTCATTTGGCAATAATAGCTATCAAACAGCTTTCCTAATAGCGGCTATCGTAGTAGCATTGAATGTACTAAACAATGGAAACATTGCCCTGTTGCAAGGAACACAAAGGTTGTCAAAAATGGCACTTGTAACGGTATTTAGTGCAGTAGCATCTCTTATTACGTCTGTGCCTATTTATTATGCCTGGGGGCAAAAAGGAATTATACCTGCCATTATGGTAGCAGCAATGCTATCATTCAGCATTAGCTGGTTTTACAGTCGTCCTTTTATAGATAAAAGCCGGCGGCCAAGCATCAGTTTTTTGTTTCGCAGTGGTCGGTCTATGGTCGGTTTGGGTATTCTAATGATGATAGCTACCTTGCTGGGTACTGCGGCTACATATCTTATTAATGCATTTATCCGCACTACTGGTTCGCTAAACGATGTGGGTCTGTACAGTGCCGGTATCAGCATTACTAATCAGTATGTGGGGGTTATTTTCACAGCTTTAGCTGCAGATTATTTCCCAAAACTTGCTGCCATTGCCTCCAACAATAACCAAGTAAAATTAATGGTGAACACTCAATCAGAAATAGTAATGCTGGTGAGTGCACCCATTGTAGCCGGAATGATGCTTACGGCTCCGCTGCTCATCAGGATTCTTTTATCAGGTAGTTTTTTAAGTATAACTGGGTTTGTGCAGTGGGCGGCCTTTGCCATGTTTCTAAAAGCGGCTTCCTTTTCAGCAGGATATATTTCTTTTGCTAAAGGCGATAAAAAAACGTTTTTCCTGTTTGAAGGTATCATAGGCAGTAGTTTGATACTCATCACTAGTGTAATCGGTTATTGGATAGGTGGTGTGGAAGGGGTAGCAAAAGGAATTTTGGTGAATTATGTATTATACTTGTTCACTGTACATTGGTTAAGCAACTGGCGATACCAGTACAAACCGGGCAAAGCGGTGATTATGTTGTTTGTAAAATTAGCGCTGCTGCTGCTGGGTATATTACTTAGCCTTTTGCTTTTGCCCAGAGGCTGGGACTATGCGATAGGTTCGGTTTTACTGTTTATTGTTCTGTATGTTTCATACACCGAACTAGATAACCGGATTATGCTACAAAAACTTATGAGAGCTAGGCTAAAAAGATGACAATCGTAATACCTGTATTTGATTTTGGAAAAGAAGGTGGTTACCGGGTATTATCCAGGTTAGCCAGTCATTTTAGTTGCAAACAACATCGTGTAATTTTTTTGGCACCTCAATCTGCTCCACAACCTTATCATCCTACACAGGCAATTATTTATTGGTATGATAGAAATGGAAGGGTGACAGAGCAAAAGCTTGATGCCCTAAAACAGATGTCGTTTGTGCAGATGGTAATTGGTTTGTATAAAGCTTTGCGGAGGATTGCAAGAATTGAAAAAATTGATGTGGTATTAGCCAATTTTTATTTTACAGTTTTTCCAATATGGTTGGCTCGTCCAGCCGGAACGGTTTTGTTTTATTACATACAAGCTTATGAGCCCGGATTTTTTGAAAAAAAGAAAGGTCTTAAAAATCAACTCTATTACCAACTATCCAAATGGTCGTATCACCTGCCATTAAAAAAAATTGTGAATGCTAACCATTATTGTAACTACAAGGAATTACAAACGGATCGAGTGGTTTTTCCGGGATTAGACTTACAAACATACCAACCGATAGGACGACGCTCCTTTATGGAAGATGGGGTACTTAGGATTGGCACTATTGGGCGCAAAGAGGCTTATAAGGGTACAGCTGAAATAGTACAAGCTTACCGACAGTTGCTTACCTTACCAATACCCGTTGAGCTTCACATGGCATTTGGTAACGAGATGATGG
>CAXTDG010000519.1:0-1174 GCA_964242675.1 uncultured Chitinophagaceae bacterium | reverse complement strand
ACCTACCACAGATTAAGTTAGTCCAACCGCACGGCGATGAAAATCTTGCTTCGTTTTACCGGCAGATAGATGTATATGTGTCGGCAGTACTGGTAGATGGCCCGGCCATACACTATCCGGTGCTGGAGGCAATGGCCTGCGGTACACCGGTGATAACTACCGCCCTGTACCCGGCCGATGCCTGGAATACCATTCTTATCAGCAGTCAGCAGCGAGCTGAAGGAATAAAAAAAGCTATTGAGCAAATAATAAGTACCGATGACGCAGCCAAGCGAAAACAAAGGATAAATAATAGCTTGCAGGCTATACAGAAGTTTGATTGGGAGATATTGGGAGATAAAATGCTGGCGTATTTTAAGGAGGCGATATAAACAGCAGTAAAAAAAGACTGCTAAACTGGTAAAGCATCTGAAATGAATGCGGGAAAAGGGTTTATTATTGATTACAAATGGCATATTTTAGTTGTACAGTCGGCTATTGAGATTAACTAAAGAAGTATGTTTTTATTTTGGGGATTGTTTCTGTTGCTTGTTCTGTTAACGCTTATTGAGTCGTTGAACAGAAAGCTGATCCCAGTAGCAGTAGCAATTGGGCTATTCATTATTCTTACGCTGCTGGTAGGTTTCCGGCCCCCTAATGCGGTTGCCGATTATCAGATTTATCTTTTTTTCTTCCAATTGTTCGGCAGGCCTGCCGAATACTTTACAGAATATCTCACCTGGGTTCTTTTCGAACCGATGTATTATCTTATACCATCGGTTTTGCATTACACCTTTAAACTGACAGATTACGTCGGCATCTCGTTGTGGCTTTATGCTATTGCCGGTACTGGTCTGGTCATGCTGGCACTTCGTAAGGTTTCGGTTTTTTACTATACTTCTGTGCTTACCTTATTCTGCTACTATCTTTTATTACAGCAGTTTACGCAAATAAGAGTAGCAGTAGCAGTTGGCTTTTTGCTGCTGGCGGTATACTACCGCTATTGGAATAAAAAAAAGGCAGTATTGGTATGTCTGGTTGTGTCGCTGCTATTTCATTATTCGTCTGTTCTAGGGATGGTGCTTTTGTTTCTGCCTGCACGTAGCATTAACCGAAAGGTGTGGCTGACCCTTACAATTTTGGCCTTTCTGTTTTCCTTTATCAGTTTCAATTCGATATTGGGCCTGCTTAGCAT
>CAXTDG010000518.1:0-3873 GCA_964242675.1 uncultured Chitinophagaceae bacterium | reverse complement strand
GAGAAAGGTTGTGATGAAAAAGAATTAGATGAGAAAAGGGAAGTTGAAAGTAGGGAAGAAACCACTCCTGATGCTGCTGACTCAACATAAAAATCTCCTAATCTTGATCCGGTAAAAGATGATAGCATTCCATTACCTGAAGAGTTACTGAGCCATGATTTTGAAGAACCTGTTCGTAATCTAAAACTATCAAAGGGTGAAACAACTGTTGCAAAAAATAAACAGCCGCAACCCGTTTCTGATATTGATAAGATTTACATTGAAAACGCAGGGCTAGTGCTGCTTTGGCCTTTCCTACACCGCTTTTTTCAACAGCTGGAACTGGCGGACGATAAAACGTTTTTGAGTAAGGAAAATGCGGAAAGAGCCTGCCTACTTTTGCAATATCTGGCTACCGATAGCAGCGAAATGTTTGAAGCACAATTGCTGCTGAATAAGATGCTCTGTGGCATTTCACTTTTACGGCCCATTGATACGCAATGGCGTATTACCGATAAAGAAAAAGCCGAAACTGAAAACCTTTTGTTGTCGGTAATTGAACATGCCGGGCCTGTCTGGAAAAACTTATCGGTAGCTGGTTTGCGGCAAGCTTATCTGCAAAGAAATGGCATCCTCAGCAGCCGGGACGGCTCCTGGCTGCTACAGGTAGAACGCAAACCGTATGATATACTAATAGAACGCTTGCCCTGGACGGTTTCGATAGTGAAGCTGCCTTGGATGAAAGGGTTGGTATTTGTGGAGTGGTGAATGTAACTATATCTTGTTCCGTCCTTTAATAGCAGCACCATATTCAGCTATCGAAGTAAACATTGGTTTTGTAGTACATCTGCCCCACATCTGCCCTACTTTATGTGCATCGTATTTATGCTCTGGCGGAATCTTTCCCTGTTCATAAGTTGCTTGTTCTTTTAAGGCTACCTGAGGAGTAGCCACTGTACCTCCTTTTAAGTTCCTCTGTGCTACACCACGGTTGTACCCTGCCAAAGCATTTTTACCTGCATCAGCACCAAGCTTTCCTGACGCTTCGATACCAGTGTAATCCTTTCCTTTCATCCCTTCCAGAAATCCGGCGAGATAAGCCTGTGATCCAATGCCAGTAACTTCTTTGTCAACTCCGGTAGCGCCAAGTATTGCCTTTTCTATAGCTGAAAAGGTGGTTGTTACTTCAGTTGTTCCATGATATTCTATACTAGTTACCCATTCCTTCTTTACTCGTTCAATGTATAGTTCTCTGTTTTTTGTTGCACTTTCCGGAAATTCATATCTATCCGGGCGTCGATTGGTTGTACTTGTTGGCTTTTGACTTATACTATCTGCTGCATAATCATTTATGATAGGCGTTTCTAAAGCAACCTTTGATAAATCAATTTTAATCCTAAATCCACCCTTCGATTTAAATTGATCGCCTTTGTTACTACGAACTTCTTCCCTTGAAGTGGAAGTAAGACTAACGCCACTTTGGTATGGCCCACTACCTTTCCATTGATGCAATACCGCTACCTCTTCCCACGTAAGATCACTGGTCTTTACATCCCTTCGCTTAGATACTGCCTCTTTGTTTTTAGGATGTTCAATTTTTTGAGGAGATGTGTTTGCTGCCTCACCTGCACTCATAAACATTTGGTAGCGGCCAGTAAGTTCACCACTCATAATAAAGTCCATCATTTGGTGATAGTTCATTTCATGATAAGCATACCTACGTGTAAATACTCCTCTGTAATCTTTAATGTATTCCTTCGCATCACTTTTGCTACTTTCTAACAGGTCATTCTTTTTACTATAAACATCTCTTGTCCCGGCATCGGCTAAGTTCTTCTTTGCGTATAGGCGGTCATTATTGTTTATCAGTTCACCAATAACCTCTTCTGTATCTGTTTTTTCACCCTGTTTTATAACTACAACAACTTTGTTGTCCTTAATTTTTACAACAGGGTCTGCTCCGTCTTTATTAAGTATGTCTTCCAACAGTTCCCGTTCGTCTTTTATTTTGTCCAACTCGTCAGCATAATATTTAGTAAAGCCACCTTTTCCAGCCTTATCAGGAAGGGTTCTTTCTATTCTATCTTTTGCATCTTTACGTGTTTTCTTCGCTTCTTCCCAGCTTTTTTGTAATTTTTCCCATGCCGCTTTATTGTTATTATTTGTTCGGGTAAATCCTATCTTATTACCGCCAACGCCTTTCATTTGTAACACACTATTCCGCCCTATGTGTGCTGAGAGTTTTTGACTAGAGCTGATTACACTAGAGGGCCCATTTTCATACGCTGTTATATTCTGTGTAATTGCATTTGTTTGAAGTAAAGGATTTAATTGTTTAAAATGTAAAGATTTAGTTCCCATTTTATCCGCTTCCTTTTCCAGTCCTTTATCATCATTCACTGCTGCTTCACCCTTCATCTGCATCGTTGGCCGCACTCTTCCCTGCTTTTGCTGCACTACGTGCCAGGCCTCATGCGGCAGGTGTTTTTCCTGTCCTGAAGCTATGTGTATATCGGTACCTTGAGCATAGGCAAGGGCTTGTAGTTGAGCTGGTTTATCAGAGTTGTAATGTACCTGCACATCATCCATGCTATAGCCGGAAAGGGCTTCTACATTAACTTTCAGATCATTGGGTAGCCCGGTCGTATCTCCTTTTTTTAGCTGCAACGGATTTTGCTGTGTCGATGCCGTTTTTAGTTGTAATGGGTTTTGCGTAGCTTTTCCTGTAATAGTTAATGCGGCAGCGGTGCCGGATTTTTTTTGTAGCGGTGCAGCAGCCTTCATGTTGTAGCATTTTAAATGAGCGGACTCTCAAATCTACTTTTTTGATACTACAATTACAACAACGGTTGAGTAGATGAAAATGACTTCTATACATCAAAACACAGCCTTGCCTTCTTTGTGTAGTTCTTTGCGAATGCCTTGTTTAATATCGGGGAGCGTAATTTCTGTATTGCCTCTACTTAGTGCCCGCAGGCTGCAGTACCGCAGCACATTCATGATGGCAGCACCAGTAATGGGATGCTCAGCAGCAAGTTTTGGTAAGCTTACTTCCGGTGCCAGTTTGCAGGGGGAGGTGAAAGCTTTTGTCCATAGTTGCAGGCGCTGGGCTTCGTCTGGTTTTTGAAACTCAATCGTTGACTGGAAGCGGCGGGCAAATGCTTCGTCAATGTTGCTTTTTAAATTGGTGGCTAATACAACCAGTCCGGCATAGTCCTCAATGCGTTGCAGCAGGTAGCTTACTTCTTGATTGGCGTGGCGGTCGTGGGCATCAGAAGTTTCGGTGCGTTTGCCAAACAGGGCATCGGCTTCATCAAAAAACAAGATCCAGCCTTTGTTTTCTGCCAGGTCAAATACCTGCGACAGGTTCTTTTCTGTTTCACCAATATATTTTGATACGATCATCGAAAGGTCGATACGATACACATCCATTTTGGCCCATTTGCCTAGTAGGGCTGCCGTAAGCGTTTTGCCAGTACCCGGTGGGCCGGAAAAAAGCACTCGAAAGCCAGGCTTTATTTTATCGCCAAATCCCCAATCCTGCAATAAAGTTGGGCTGTGCTGTAGCCAGTCTTTTATTTCTTCCAGCCCGTTCATTACATCTCTACTTACCACCAGATCGCTCCACTCCATGCCAGTTGTAAGTCGCTTTGCAGGAAAATTGGAGGAGAAGTTGGGTTTAAAATGCCCGCCGGTGGTTAGTAACGTAAGGTATTCGGCAGAAGGGGTAAGCAAGCCACTGAGCATAGGCTCATGAGCAGCTACCGGTTGCAGTTTCAGTAGGTTTTGGGTGGTAAAAAAATGAGTATCATTGAAAAGATTAAGCAGCCGAAAACGCTGTTGCAGATCATTGGCAGCAAGCAGAAAAAGAGCCGTTTCTCCGGTAGGTAAATG
>CAXTDG010000517.1:0-3874 GCA_964242675.1 uncultured Chitinophagaceae bacterium | reverse complement strand
GAACCGGCATTGGCGGGGTAATGGTCGTGGGCCGTCAGCTCGGCAAAGCTGCGGCTGTGCCGGGCACCGCCATGCACTACGACTAAGCAAGGCTTTACACCAGCTTGTACAGATGGATAAAATTTCAATTGCAGATCAAGGCTATCTATCCGGTTATAGGTGTAAATTTTAGGAGTGATTTGCTGTGCTCCGGTACCCGTAAACATTCTGCCAATGCTAAATGCCTTTGACTGGTGAAAACCGGTGATGGTATTGACTTTTGCACCAAAATTTTTTTCAATGTTTGCTGTCAGTTTTTCTCCTATAAGATAGGCCCTGACGATAGTAGCGGAAAGCAAAGCAATTGCAACGACACTAAACAGCAAGCTAACTATCCGCAAAGTCTTACCCCAAAAACTCCAGACCAATAGCACCAACGTAACAGCAATTAAAACAGGTGTATAAGCAGTTACCAACACCGAAGCATACCAGGCAAAATGAAAAGGCGGCGGAAATAAAGTGAGTAGCGAAAGCAGGAATAGCAGGATTATGAGGGCAACTCTTAACATAGTTGCAAGGTTGCATCTTATTGATGTATCATCCAAAATGGGCTGGTATATAATTAAAAGTGGCCGAAAATTTTTGGTTCTTTCTTTTATGCGGCTCTTATGTTTGCAGCCGGATCAGGTTCTTGTTTCGAAACTTTTTTTGAAAACAGGATTAAAAGGGAAACCGGTGCAATTCCGGTGCTATCCCCGTAGCTGTAAAGGCCAATAAAAAAAGCGAATGTTCTCCATGCCACTGTTGCAAAACGGGAAGGCACATTTGCAGGCCAAGCCAGAAGACCTGCCTTTTCCAACAATAATCAACGAGCTTTCGGGTGAAAGGCCGGAGATGCAACAACGTTCTGATTTGTGCAAACACAAACTTGGGCGTAGCAGGTTTTGATGTACC
Organism: uncultured Chitinophagaceae bacterium; assembly: GCA_964242675.1. Classification (GTDB taxonomy): domain Bacteria; phylum Bacteroidota; class Bacteroidia; order Chitinophagales; family Chitinophagaceae; genus JAZKFT01. The sequence goes on along the minus strand of CAXTDG010000517.1, from coordinate 2,941 downwards.
AGTTTGTGGCGCCACAAGCCTGGCCATTTTACCGACTCAATTGCATTTCTTCTCTTTCCTGAAGGTTAATTTTTTAACCACCGTGTATCTATTTGTACCTGCACAACTTAGAACACAAAACAGAGAAACGACGTACCGCCAAAAGAAACTATAAGACGAAAGGCTGATAAAGATGAAGCTGCATTTTGCCCACCTTACAAAACCATATCTGGCAACAATAAAGTGGCAACGAGAAAACTGTTGCCAAATCTGTGTTGCCCATGTTTGCAACAGTTAGAGATTAAAAAATTTTTTGTTGCCGACTAATTTTTTGCAACGGTGAAACGAACGCTCTATCTACTTAGCAATCTATTGTAAGTAACTGACCAGTACACAAATCAAGACTAAGAGAATGAACGACAAAACAGTGACGAACCCGATTCATGTTTCTACAAATCGGAAAAGCAGTAGAGTAGTATTTACTGCTATGAGCATTGCAGCTGCATTTAGTGCCGCTGCACAAACGGATACCCTACAAGGCGTACCGCAAAATGCCACCATTACCACGGCAAACAAAATTGAACAGAAGCAAAGCCAAACCGGTAAAGTGGTTTCTGTGATTACCACCGAGCAACTGCGCCGCAGCGTAGGTAAAACAGTAGCCCAAGTGCTGAATGAGCAGGCCGGTATCACCATTGCAGGTGCTTTCAATACCACCGGCAGTGTACAGTCCGTATTTATACGGGGCGCCAACTATGGCCGTACGCTCATTTTGCTGGATGGCATTCCGGTGAATGACCCCTCGGAACTGAGTAATAGTTACGACCTCAACCTGCTTTCCATTAATGATGTAGAACAGATTGAAGTATGCCGGGGCGCTCAAAGCACTTTGTATGGTAGCGATGCAGTGGCTGGGGTCATCAACATTATCACTTCTAAAAAAGACATCCGCAAGCCCTTTAACCTAAAACTTACCGCAGCAGCCGGAAACTTTAGCACTTTTAAAAATAATGTACAGGTGTATGGCAAAGCAGGTAAGCTAACTTATAGTGCCCGATACGCTCAGCTGCATACTAATGGCTTTTCAGCCGCTTATGATAGTACCGGTAAAAAGAATTTTGATCGTGATGGTTACACCGGCAACTTAGGTCATATTACGCTGGGCTATCAGCTTACCAGCCAGCTACAAATTCGGGCTTTTGGAATGTTCAGTGCGTATAAAGCTGGTATAGATGGTAGTGCTTTTGTAGATGATAAAGACTATACCATCCGTAATAAAAGCTTGAACACCGGCGGTGGATTTTTGTACAAAAATGACGTAGTATCAGTAACCGGTAATTTTCAATACACCGATGCAAATCGCCGTTACCTAAATGATAGCGGCTTTGTTTCCGGCTTCAGCAAGTTTGAACGTAATGAGTATTATGGCAAAAGCCAGTTTGCAGAATTGTACGCTAGTATTAAGCTAGGCAGTGGGTTCAGCCTGTTACAGGGCAGCGATTTTAGGCGCCATACTATGAACAATAATTATCTGTCTATCAGTTCATTTGGTCCTTATGCTCCCAAGCCTTTTGATAGTTCGGCCAGCCAAGCTTCTCTGTATGGATCGCTTTTGTACAACAGCACCAACAACAAACTAAATGTAGAACTGGGCGGTCGGCTGAATGTACATAGCCGCTATGGTAGCAATTATACTTACACGTTCAATCCATCCTATAATATCAACCAAAATTTACGGATTTTCGGTAGCATTTCCACTGGTTTTAAAGCCCCTACGTTGTACCAGTTGTATGCTTTAGGCGGCATTGGCAATCGCAACCTACAGCCGGAAAAATCCAAAAGTTTTGAACTTGGTATTCAGAAGCAACTCAAAGGATTCACCAGTCGCCTTGTAGGTTTTTTCCGGGATATTAAGAATGGTATTGACTACAACAATGTCATCAATACCTACTTCAATTTTCAACGCCAGAAAGTGGGTGGCTTTGAGTATGAAGCCAGCGCCCAGGTAGCAAAACATCTTACCATCACCGCTAATTATACCTTTCTCGATAGCAAGGAACACTCACAGAGCCGCATCAATTTTAAGGACACTTCTTATACCTACCTGCTGCGGCGCCCCAAGCACAACGTCAACTTTACCGTGGGCTACCAGTTTACGCCGGGCCTGTTGCTAAATGTAGGTGGCAAGTATGTAAGCAAGCGCTACGATGTAGGTGGCTACCAGGTGGCCGATCTGCCCTTGAGCGATTACTTCATTTTAAATGCGTACGCCGAATACAAAATTCCGAAATACGACCTGCGCTTTTTTGCTAATGCTCAGAACCTGTTAGACAAGAAAAATTATTTCGATTTGCGTGGTTATAGCAACCAGCCTTTTATGCTTATAGCTGGCTTCAGTTTTACCTTATAATATCCCATTTCTAAAAATGCCTGCCTTGTAAAGGCAGGCATTTTTAGTTATTTTCCTAAGCTTTTATTTGAGTGACTGTTCATAGTCCATTACCTCTTTTCGGTAAGTCCTAAGCCGGTTACTTTGTGCAGGTATTCTTGCCACATTCTTTTCTTCATGGGGGTCGTTCGATATATCGTACAACTCTTCGTATAGGTTTTGTGTAAGCGGAGCAGTTCCATTATAATAGCGCATGTACTTCCAGGGGGGAGCCACTACACCAACTGTTTTGGGGATATAGGTAGTGGGGTCACCAGCATAAGGATGCTCGTAGTAAAATTCAGTTCTCCAGTCGGAAAGCGATCCGGTAAGCAGGGGTCGCAAAGATCTTCCCTGCATTCTGGATGGCACATTTACCTGCGCCCAACTTAAAATGGTAGGTGCCAGGTCAATGTTTAAGGCTATTTCGTCTACAACTTTACGCTGCCGGGGTATCCTTGGGTCATATATTACCAGTGGCACCCGGATGCTTTCTTCATGGCCAAACCATTTTCCTTCCAGGCCATGCTCACC
>CAXTDG010000516.1:0-3894 GCA_964242675.1 uncultured Chitinophagaceae bacterium | reverse complement strand
AAAGCTACAAAGCAATCTATCAGGTTGTACCCGGGTGGTGGCTGGGCAGCCCGTATTTATAAAAAGTAAAATGTTTACTACACTGCTGACACCCCCAATCAACAAAAATGAATTGTTATAGGAAAAATATTTGTTTGCTGATAGCACTTTTCTGTTATAGCCAATTATTCGCTCAAAATGGAACGGTAGGCATATTTGACAGGGCAGCAGATATAGGCAAGCCAAAGAATGCCGGTTCATCAACCTACGATGAAGCTACGCAAACGTATTCCATGCGTGGCTCGGGTTATAATATCTGGTTTAACAGGGATGAATTTCAATACCTGTATAAAAAGATGGGCGGCAATTTCATCGTAACCGGTGATTTTGAATTTGAGGGCGAAACGGGAAATGCACATAGAAAGTTTGGATGGATGATCAGAGAAAGTACTGATGAAGCAGCAGCCAGTGTAAATGCCGTGGTGCATGGCGACGGCCTCACCGTATTGCAATGGCGGTCACTAAGGGGGGCGTATATGAGAGACCCGGAAGACGAAGTTTTTTATGCAAAAAAAACGGTGTTTCGTACCATTCAGTTAGAGCGGGTGGGCCAGAAAGTAACCATGCGGGTAGCCAATTGGGGCGAACCATTGCAGGAAGTAACCACGCAGGAAATGCCCTATTTAAAAGATTCTGTACTGGTCGGGTTATTTATTACGGCACATGATTCTGCTGATGTACAGGCGGCTAAAATCCGGAACGTTCGGGTAGATAAACCAGTGCCCCCAACCTGGCATCCAAACCCACAAATAAAACTACCACCGTTGCAGGGCGTATTTGGTAGCCGGCTGGAAACGGTGGATGTATCGGATGGTAAGCGAATGGTGATTCGGGAGTCTGCAGAAAGATTGGAAGCACCAGCCTGGATGCCGGGAGATAAACTTTTGTTTAATGAGGGAGGCACTTCCTATACAATTCCTGCAAAAGTAGGAACGCCTGAAAAATCAACTACATCGGTTATAGAGGAGAAAAATAATCATAACACCGAAAATTCACCCGACGGCAAGTACGTTTATTACAATGCCAACCCTGCCGGTACGCAGCAAATATGGCGAATGAAAAAAGACGGAACCGCTAAGGAGCAATTAACGTTTGATGAATACCATAACTGGTATCCGCACCCTTCGCCGGATGGCAAATGGATTGCGTTCATTTCTTTCCCAACCGATATTGAACCTACTACTGCGCCTTCTTATAAAAAGGCAATGCTTCGGCTAATGCCAGCCTCCGGTGGAGCACCAAGGGTAATAGCCTATCTGTATGGCGGAGCAGGCAGCCTCAATGCCAATCCATGGTCGGCTGATAGCAAGCGGATTGTTTTTGTGTCGAATGTGGGGATGAAATAATGCTTATTAAGATAAATCTTCCTGCTCATCATTTACTTTTCTTATACACATCCGCCTCCTGAATATCTTTCAGAAAAAAACTTCTCAGGCTGTTATAAAAATTCAGAAAATCATCCGGAAAGGGTTTTAGTGCCGTAGCCGATGTAGCCCCCGGCCTATACGTATGCCGCCAGGTAAGCGTATAGCCCACCGGGTACTTACTCACAATGGGTAGCAACACTGTTGACCACCAGGTATCCAGGCCACGGCGAGGGCCGGTTTCACTTAAGGCAGTTAGTTTCTTTCTGGCAATAGCCGTTTTGGTTACGTAGCTAAGGGCACTATCCAGTTCGGCATTAAACTGAGGTCCCCGGTCGTACATATCAAACGATAGTACATCAATTATATCATCGCCGGGGTAGCCTTTCAGGTATTGTTGCAGGCTGGTAGTGCGGTCGGTATTGTAGGCATACAAAATATTATGCAGGCCTTTACCCCGCAGATATTCTACGGTGTATCGCCACAAGGCAGCGTACTGCTCATCGGTAGCCAGCGGTGTTCCCCACCAGAAAAAGTTGCCCGAATGTTCATGGTAAGGCCGGAAGATAAACGGAATAGCTACGCCGTTATCATCCTTTAATCCGGCAAAAAAGGATGACAGTTTATTCAGCCAGGAATTGTAAAGTGCATGGTTGTCGCCGGAAGGCAGGATGGAAGCTACTACTTTATCCGACGAAACATCCCAGGCGGTTGGTTTGCCTTTGCGGCTTTCGGCAGGCAATTGCATGGTCAGCGGATTATTCAAATGCCAGCTTAGGGTAATAATACCGCCTCGTTTGTAATGAACTTTTATCTGTTCAGCTATTTGTACAAAATCAACCGAATCCAGGCTGCGGGCTTTGCCCAGTTCCAGATCGCCTAATTCAAAGCCAGCTACTGCCGGGTAATCACCGGTAAAATCTTTGGTATCCGACCTGTCCTTTTCGTACCACCAGGTGCGGCCATACATCAGGTCGTCCTGATGGCCGTACATAATGCCTTTTTGCTGCAGGGCCCAAATAGAGCGGAATAGGGCAACGGTTTCTTTGGTGGCTTTTGGGTCGGCAGGGGCCACATTATCCGCTGCATTCTTTTGCGCAGCCGGTACCATTTTGTGGCTACAGGCATTTAGAGTGAACAAGGCAAACAAGGCGTAATAACAAGCGTATTTCATATTGTGTAAATTTAATCGCAGAATATTTGAGTCTGGAAACGAACTGTTTTAAAAGCACTTCATTTACCGGCCGCTAAATACCTATACTTTGCTGTTTTATTTTTCCTTAAAATCTGAGGCCGGTATAATCAGCAACCGTTACAATGCTACATTCAATTAAGCTACCTTACCTCCTATAAATTTTTACAATGAAACGAATGCCTGCCCTTTTTTACAGTATAATTGCTTTGTTAACGGCTACTGCTGCTATGGCACAATCCGGTAAACCCCGATCATTGTTCACACCAAAAAATAAAAGTGAGTGGTACACCTTTATTGCCGGTGCCGGCAGGGATAATGATTCATTCCATGTATTCAAATTTGAAAAGGAGGTACTACATGTTTCCGGCGAACGATTTGGCTATATGAGCACCAAACAATCGTACAGCAATTTTCATCTGAGCCTCGATTTTAAATGGGGTGAAAAGAAATATCCGCCAAGAATGGCTGATAAACGGGACGCTGGTGTTCTGTACTATGCCGTGCTGTACAGCGGCGATAAAATATGGCCACGTTCATTGGAATTTCAGATACAGGAAGGCGATTGCGGCGATTTCTGGCTCACCGACAGTGTATCCATGACCACTGCCGATACCCTAACCAAATTAGCTCCCTGGTACCGGGTGCCAAAAATAAAAGATGCTGAAAAGCCAAATGGAGAATGGAACCACGTAGAGATTATTGTAAAGGGTGGAATGATTACCCATAAGCTGAACGGCGAAATTGTAAATACCGGCAAAAACCCAAGTGTACCCGGCGGGCAAATCGTGTTGCAATCCGAAGGCGCAGAGCTTTATTACCGGAATATTAAACTGAAGGAATTATGATGATAACTCCAGCCTGAATGATTTTCGTTCGCTCTTATTTATCAAATTTATTTATTTCCGGCAATAGTCGTTGCCAACCCCGGCGCTGTAGCCGTAACCCGAATATCACCCGATGTCTTTTGCACCGTTGCCAGCAAGCGGCCCTGATAAGCATTTCGGGAGTCCGTTTTAAAGGCGCCGATATAATCCAGTTCACCGTTGTCGAGGCCAATCAACTTGCCGCCTGCCACTTGTACTGTAACTGCATCTTTGGCATCCACCACAGTTACACCTGCTTTATCCTTCACGGTAATTTCATATAAAGTAATATTGTTAGATGCTTGCACAGGTGTTACCTCCAAGTTCGTTGCGGCTCCTGCTGTGGTCAGTTTCGATGTAGCTACTTTCTTCCCTTTATTATACCCAACGGCGGTAAGTTCTCCCGGTGTAAAGGCGACGCTCCAATCGGCCA
>CAXTDG010000515.1:0-3898 GCA_964242675.1 uncultured Chitinophagaceae bacterium | reverse complement strand
TTCCAAAACAGTGAGCCATGAGCAGCATTTCCGTAGAGCAGGTTGATAAAACCCGTCTTCCACATCATATCGCCATTATTATGGATGGTAATGGCCGCTGGGCGCAGGAAAAAGGACACGACCGGTTGGTAGGTCATTTTCATGGCGTGGAAAGCGTACGGAATATTGTGGAAGGCTGTGCGGAACTGGGCATTGGCTACCTGACGCTGTATGCCTTTAGCACCGAAAACTGGGACCGGCCAAAATATGAAGTGAGTGGCCTGATGGAATTGCTGGTTGATACAATTCGAAAAGAAACGGAAACGCTGAACAAAAACAATATTCGCCTACGGGTAATTGGCGACCGCAACATGCTCAGCGATTTTGTAAACAAGGAACTGGACGAAGCGCTGGAAATGACCGCACACAACACTGGCCTCAACCTCATTATGGCCCTTAGCTACAGTGGCCGCTGGGAACTTATAAGTGCCGTAAAAGAAATAGCAGCCGATGTAGAAAATGGCAAACTGAAAGCGGCTGACGTTGGCCCCGATACGCTACAACAATACCTGTACACCAGCGAATACCCCGACCCGGAACTAATGATCCGTACCAGTGGGGAGTACCGGATCAGCAACTTTTTGCTATACCAACTAGCTTATGCCGAACTCTATTTTACGCAAACCCGCTGGCCAGATTTCCGCAAAGCCGATTTATACGAAGCCATTTTAGATTATCAAAGCCGGGAACGCCGCTTTGGCAAAACCGGGGCACAGATAAAGGAAGAAACGAAAGAAGGCATTGTGTAAGCAATGCATTTTCTTAGCGGCTTATTTTTTAGGAACAGAAACAAGAATGGAAATATTAGGGGCGTATAAATTCTTCCCTTCATTAGACGCAAAGTAGGAGTTAGGATTATCAGGAGAGATACTGGATTGCCATTCTGTACTTTTTGTATATCTAAAGAAAACTCTTCTCTCAGAAACTTTTTTTCCTGGGATAGCAGGCGTTACAAAAAGATGGGGAGCGATCTTCTGTGCTGCATCAACATCAAGCCATTCAAGGGTAGTAAAAATGCCTGCTTGTGGAAGTGAGATGTATTTGTCTTTTATATCAATTCTGTTTGCTTTAGTTAGTTGGGATGCAGGTATGGTTGCATCGAATACAGGCAAGCTATTAGAAGGAAACCCAGTAACTGTATCAACTTCCCGAAGCCTTATCCGCAAATTCCAGGGAGAATTTTCTGCATTGGTAAGCTTGAATCTGATTTCGTTTATGTAGCCTTCAACATGGTCTTTATTAGGTATCAATACGCTAGTTTCTCTACCAGGACTTCCATAATCGTGGAATAAAGAGAGGCCTGAATAATATCCCAAACTCACCGTCTTCATCTTCTTAGTTGAAACAGTTACTTCCCGCAACACCTTAGTATTTTCTGTAAGAATAGCTTGTAAAAAGCCTGTGTTTTCTTGTATCGAAAACAGCGAAGCAGCATAACCAACCGAAGAAATTTGCAAGGTGTCGCCAACAATCTTTAGAAGTTTGAACCTGCCTGTTGTATCCGTCATGCCCCCAGCTTTATGATGTAAGTATTGCACTGAAGCGCTGGGAATAATGCTACCGATGGCCGATTTTGCTTCTCCCTCCAGTACAGTTTGTGCGGTTACAATTGCAAATACAAACAGCAGGAAAAGAGTGAATTTAATTTTCAGGAACATAGCAGGTTGGTTGGTCTGTTAGTAAAGTGCTAGATAAAATTTCACACATAGCCAAATTAAAAAGTGAGGCTTGTTTAGCCTCACTTTTCTATTATTTTTTCTTTGTAAAAACTAACTCCGCTTCACTAATTGCGCCACCATATCCGCTTCTGCACAAATTTTATTGCCTACATACACCGTACCATGCATATCGCAAATGCCACGGCGAATGGGTGTATTCAATACCATCTTTAGCAGCAATGTATCTCCGGGTACCACCTTCGCTTTAAACTTGCAATTATCTATTTTCAGGAAATAGGTATCGTACTGACCTTCGGGCATAGCATTGATGCATAAAATGCCCCCCGTTTGCGCCAACGCTTCTATTTGCAATACACCAGGCATTACCGGGTTGTTAGGAAAATGCCCCTGAAAAAACCATTCGTTAAACGTTACGTTTTTTACGCCTACAATTTCCTCTTTCGATAACTGAATGATTTTATCTACCAGCAAAAAAGGGAAACGATGCGGCAGTATTTTCTCAATCATGCCTAGGTCGTAGGCTGCTGGTTGGGTAGGGTTGTACACTGGTACGCCCTGTAGTGTACGGCGCTGTTTTACGTACTGCTTTATCTTTTTAGCAAACTCAACATTGGTACTATGGCCGGGCCGGTTGGCAATTATTTGCCCTTTAATAGCATAGCCGCTCAAGGCCAGGTCGCCTACAATATCCAGCAGTTTGTGGCGGGCCGGTTCATTAGGGAAACGGAGTTGCAGATTATTCAAATAACCGCTGTTCTCAACCGTTACATCTTCCCGACCGAAAGCCTTTGCCAGTCGCTGTTTGGTGGCTTCGTCTATGGGTTTGTCAATTACTACAATAGCATTATTAATATCGCCACCTTTTATAAGGTTGTGTTCAAGCAGCGCCTCTAGTTCATGCAAAAAACTAAAGGTGCGGCAAGGGGCAATTTCTTCTTTAAAATCGGAAATATGCTTTAGCTGTGCATATTGTGTTCCCAGCACTGGGCTATTGAAATCTATCAGCGTGGTGATTTTGTACTCGGCGGCAGGTAAGGCGGTCATTTCCACCCGCTTTTCTTCGTTGTTATAGCTAATAATTTCATCAATGAGATACCAGGTTTTAGCAGCATCCTGCTCGGCTACACCAGCTTTCGCAATCATCTCCACAAATGGTTCGCTGCTGCCATCAATAATCGGAATTTCCGGTCCGTTGATTTCGATGTGGCAATTATCGACACCCATGCCCACCAGTGCTGCCAGCACATGTTCAACAGTGCTTACCTTTGCTCCGTTGCTTTCCAGTGTAGTGCCCCGGCTGGTATCGGTTACCAGATCGCAATCGGCTTTTATGATGGGTGTATCGGGCAAATCTACCCGCTGAAACTGAAAACCATAACCAGGGTTGGCAGGCTTCAAAGTCATCTTTACAAAAATACCTGTATGCAACCCGGTGCCTTCAATAGTGGCATCAGTAGCCAGCGTATGTTGCTTATCAACATTAAATGTAGCGTCCATTATTTGTCTTATGGAAAATGGTGGCGACAAATGTAGCAGAAAGGAGCCAAAGCCTTTGCTTCATCATCGTCGCATTTTGCACCTGTCCTTCAAAAACAACCGCTCATCATAACATGGGGTTCGTAATGAAATAACGCTTCTACTTTTGCGCTGCAAATGGTTATTATTACTATTTGCCTATAACTAAAACTGAAGCTTTTCTATATGTCCACCCTCATTTCTTTACAGAAAAAAAAGAACTATACATTCAAGGTACCAACCCTGCTGCTACTGGCTATACTGCTGCAGAGTTTCGCCTTTGCCAAACAAACTACCATTGTAAAGGGTGTAGTGCAAGATGAAAAAAACAAACCCCAGGTAGCTGCTACCGTATCACTACAGCGTACGAAGGACAGCACTTTGGTAAAAACTGATGTGACTGATGCAGCGGGTAAATATGAACTGGCCAACTTGCAACCCGGCAATTACTTCATTACTGTTTCATCCACTGGTTTTGCAGCCTTTAGTTCGGCATCTTTTACATTGGCCGAAGGGGATGTAAAAGAAATGGCCATCATTACCCTGGCTACTGCTGCCAAAGACCTGGGTGGTGTGGTAGTAAAAGCGAAAAAACCACTGGTGGAAGTGCGGGCCGATAAAACCGTTTTCAATGTGGAAGCTAGTATTAATGCTACGGGTAGTAA
>CAXTDG010000514.1:0-3923 GCA_964242675.1 uncultured Chitinophagaceae bacterium | reverse complement strand
GAGACAAGGTGTACCCAACTGCTTCAATATCTGAATTGCTTTTTCTGCCTCAGCAGCTTTGTAATTGGAGATGCCCACATACAAAGCCTTGCCTTGTCGTACAATCAGGTCTAATGCCTTCATCGTTTCTTCCAGCGGAGTATCGGGGTCGGGCCGGTGGTGGTAAAAAATATCTACGTAGTCCAGCTTCATCCTTTTCAGGCTTTGGTCCAGGCTACTTACCAGGTATTTTTTGGATCCCCATTCGCCATAAGGGCCGGGCCACATATAGTAGCCAGCTTTACTACTAATAATCAGCTCATCCCGAAAGGGCAAAAAATCCTGCTGCATCATCCGGCCAAAGTTCTCCTCGGCAGAGCCGGGTGGCGGGCCATAGTTGTTGGCCAGGTCGAAATGTGTAACGCCGTGGTCGAAAGCAGTACGCAACATGGCCCGGCCATTTTCATACATATTTACACCGCCCCAGTTGTGCCATAGCCCCAGCGAAAGGGCAGGCAGTTTCAAACCGCTTTTGCCGCAGCGGCGGTAGGGGATAGATTCGTAACGATTTTCAGATGGCTGATAAAGCATTTTCGTAGTTATGAGTTATAAGAGATAAGTTATGAATGTAGGATATGAATAACTTCCTTCGACATAATAATTTTGCCCTTATCTCTCATAACTTATCACTTCTTCTATCGTATCAGCACTGTTGTTCCTTGCTGATGGATTTTTTGCTTCGTCTCCCGGTTGGTGTAGTTGAGGAACCAAACGAAAGTGCTGGTAGCAGGCAACTGTCCATTAACACGGCCATCCCATTTGCGGGTCCAATCGGTAGTTTGCCATACCAGTTGGCCCATGCGGTTGTACACTCTAAATTGTAGCTGTTCCGCTTTGTAAGCATTTAGCGGATATAAGTAATCATTTAGTCCATCACCATTGGGCGTAAAGGCACTCGGCACATCTATATAGCAGTTATTTACCACCAGCAATTTTTGCGTAATAGAATCCCGGCAACCAATACTATCTTCTACAGTTAGTTGCACCAAATATGTCATTTGTAGGTGGGTAGGTGGGTACAATTGCACCGGAGGTTTTTTACTAGCACTGGTATTTCCATTACCAAAGTTCCAGGCCCAGCTACGAATTTTTCCCAGGCTGGTATCAGTAAAAGCAGCGGTGTCTTTTGGGCATAAAACACCGGGGCTAATGAAGCCAGCTTTCAGGTAATTATCCAGATTGTAAGAAACGGTAGTCGTACCGGTACAAATGCCATTGCTTACTGCCAGTCGGGCCGTTTTTACACCAAATACTTTGTACCGCATAATGGTATCCTGGCTGCGGCTGCTGCGTACCCCATCAAACAACCAGTTCCACTTATTTACGCCGTTGCGGCCATCGTGATGGAACACCACAGAATCTATTTTACAACCTAAAAAAGCTTGGTAAGTAAAGTCTGCCGATACTGTATCTGCAGTTGAAAAATTAATGGTAGAACCGGCTGGTGTTTCCTTAGCACATTCATCTATAATCGTATTGCCATCTGTGCCTCGGCGAAGAACAATCTGGTAGTTTCCGGCAGTAAGAATGGGGCCATTTAGGGTTACAAAAACGGTGCTACTTAGTCCATTGCTATTACAGGTTCCGCTGGCTGCTGTTACGGTTACAGGTGTAGCTCCGTTTACTGTAAAATCACTTCCATCTGCCGCTACACTATTGCACTGTATTGCTTTGCGAAAAACGACTTTCAGTATTTGTGGCGCACAACCTACCGGTGCTAAGCTATCAAATGGTGTAGGCTGGCCAGGGGCAAATGAAAAAGGCACCTGGTTGCCAACGGGTATGCCGTTGCTACAATTATCCAGTAGTGTGTTATTATCGCTTCCATTTTGTGATATCAATTGATAGCTGCCTGCAGCAAGTGTGTTTTGTAAAGTAAGCGTAATAGAATCTGTATCGAAACCAGTGCTGCATCCAGCACCGGTAGCACTTGTAATTGGCCCGGCCGTAGAAGTACCATTTATTTTAAAATCGCTGCCTGTGCCAGTCAGGCTGTTGCACTTCATTTTCTTATTCAGTTTTACCACAATGCGGCTGCCGTTGCAATCGGCGGTGGCGCTTTGCAGGCGGGGTGGTGTGGTATCAGTAATGCTGGCGGTGCCGTTGTTGCCAGTGGTGCCACTAAACGACAGCGAATAACCGCTTTGCGAATCGGTAAAATGGCTAACTAACAAAAGATAATCATGCCCCAGAATAAGTGTTGGGGCTTTGCTGAATAACGGCGTACCTGTACCGGCGCAGGCATTAGCATTGGTAGCAGAAGTGTTAGTACCCGTTACACCACTACGGCCGCTCCAGTTACAGCATACAAATAAGTTTCTATCGGTATAAATGTCGTCGGGGTTATGACCGGTTACATCATACAGTTGCCAATCGTAATCGTCGTTCAGATTGAGCGGGGTGATATTGAAAAGTAAAATACCAGCGGTAAAGCAGGTAAACTTGTACCAGAAGGGATTTTTGTCTTGATAGCCAGCGCCATCATTACAGGGTACATATAAGTCTCTATCTCCGCAAATAGGTACGGTGTTTTGAGTAAAAGTAGAAGTGCCGCATACCGGGAAAGCGGTACCTGGGTTTTGACCGGGAGCAGTGCAGGTTTGCGCCGGGGCCGATAGCCACAGCAATAGTAATGATATGAATAAAAGTTTTTTAGGCATTCTTGTTTCAAAAGTAGCTGATAGCAATAAAAGGGTGCTTGTAATTTGAACAGCGGATGAATAGCCGGATAAGTGTCTCGAACTAAACTAATAGGCGTTGTAGTGAATGATTTTTATACAACCTATTGTAAACGAGAAAGAAAACAAAAGCATTTGTAAGAGTTTAATGGCTCTCATTCTTTAAGATTTCATTGGCAACAACAGCATACCAGCCAATGCCAATACCTCGTTTTGTAGATGTCCTTCTTTTGCTTAGTGCAGCTTTCGACACTATTTTTTTTACATCTTAAATACAGCAACCGCATAGCAGACTTGTACTTTTTCTATCCTAAAAAATCTCGCTGCATGAATGCTGTTTGCAAAACCACTATGGCCGGAGTTGTACTGCTACTGGCTGCTTCTCAAAAATTAATGGCTCAATATAGCTCATCGCCGTATGAGTTTGGGTTGAACGTAGGTACGCTTATCTATCAGGGTGATTTAGCCAGCAGCCGATTTGGCTTTACCAATACGCTGAAACCCGCCATTGGCCTATCGCTTAGTCGCAAGCTGGATCCATATTTTTCGCTTCGAGGCAACCTGACCTTTGGCAAGCTGGTGGTAGATGAAACAAAACAAAGCAGCCCTGCCTATCACCAAACCCGCAGGTTTCAGTTTTCTACCCCGGTTACCGAACTATCGGCCATGCTGGTGTGGAATGTGGCGGGTGAAGATGCCCATAAACTTACATACTACTTTATGGCTGGCGGTGGGCTGGCTTTTACCAAAGTGCGGCGAGACTGGAGCCGTACAGACACAACTGGTTGGGACGAAAAATCGGCCTTTGCTATGGGCCTGAATGCTGATACACTACACAATACGCCCCGCATTATTCCGGTATTACCGGTAGGGGCCGGTTTGCGATACCAGCTTAGTCCTTCGTGGTCGGTAAATACAGAATTGCTGTATCGGTTTACACCATCTGATTACCTGGATGGATTCAGCCGGTCGGCCAATCCTAAAACCAAGGATCGTTATTATGGTATTTCGGTGGGTATTAGCTACCGCTTTGGTACAGATAAGTACCGCTGCCCGAAGGTGAATTGAGGAAAAGCCCCCACCCCGAACTACGTTCCCAAGCTTGTGCTTGCCCCCAACGGGGGAGGAGCAAAACCGTAACATTTTAAACAAACTATCTTGTAGTTAAGGGCCAATGTCAATAATTTAAGTCAATTGCCACGCCTT
>CAXTDG010000513.1:0-3936 GCA_964242675.1 uncultured Chitinophagaceae bacterium | reverse complement strand
CAACCAGCAATGGCGATTGAAACGCACTATCTTTTATAGTGGGCTGATACGCTACACTGCTATCGGCAGCCAGCATTTTATATTCAGAATTACTATTGTTAAGCGGCGTTTTCGGGCTGTTTTTTGAAACGGCTGCTACTTCATTAGTATTAGTCGGAGATTTTTGCAGCAGTGAAAAAATAAACCACCCGGCTCCGGCAATAAAACATGCCGCAACGGCTAATTGCACTATTTTTCGCCGCCACAGCGGAATCACTTTAGCCTTTTGCTTGTCGGCAGTTTTGTTTAATCGTTCTATCTGCTCATTTAAAACTTGTTCTGATTGTGTAGCTGCTGCTTCCATATATCCTTCCAATGCCTCAGCCAGAAATGAATCTTCCATAGCCGCTTTTTCCAGGGCATACATTTCTGCCCGGCTCATGCGGCCGGTGGCATATTGCATCAGGTCGGCAGCGGAGTAAGATGATATGTTGGCGTTGCTATCGGGCATGTTGATCCATACAAATTTTCAGGTTGCGGCGGCCATTTTGTATATGACTACGTACGGTATTCCAGGATAAGCCGGTTACAGAAGTAATATCGTTATAACATTTTTCCTGCAGGTAAAACAATTGCACTACCTGCTTTTGTTCAGCATTTAGGCCTTCTATACAAGCTTCCAGTTGATTCAAATGCTCTTCTTTTTCCATTACACCGTTCAGATGCACCGTTTCGTCCAATTGCATAAGTGCTTCCGGCAGTTCAACAGTTTGCTTGCCTTTGCCACTACGCAGTTTCATCAGGCAGTGGTTGCGGGTAAGGGTATGTAGCCAGCCTTTAAAATTGTCAATTTCAAACCGGGCTACTTTCTGTACCAGTTCTTCATAAATATCCAGGCTGGCATCAGCCGCCGCTTCAGCATCTTTCAAATATTTAAGGCATACGCCAAATATTAGCCCGCTATAGCGCTGGTACAAAGCTGCCAGCAACTCCTGGCTTTTCGACAGCTTGTATTGCTGAACCAGTTCGCTATCGGGTAGCTGATTGTATGAAGATGACTGGCTGATGCCGTAAAAATAAGTGGGAATGATGATTTTAGGCAAGCCAGTGTCGTATAAGCTATAGACAGGTATATCATCTTTCGCTTGGAATCGAAACCTGCTTTTATCGAACCATAACCTATATTAGGTATTTCATACTTTGTCGTTCTTGCCAATTGCTCTTTGCTTATTCGTTCATTGTTTTTCGGCCTGCAACAACATCTTTGCACTCAATGGATATTTTCGGGCGGTTTAAAAAGCAATATGCCCATTATTTTTTAGGGGTAATCATTCCTGCTGCCATTAATGGGGTTTCAATTCCGCTGCTAAAGCAAGCTTTGGGATCAGAAGCATATGGGCAATACGCTTTGTATTTCAACCTGATGCTAATTACCAACCTGTTTATCTGTGGCTGGCTATGGCAGGGCATTCTGCGATTTACAGCCCGGATGGAAGATAAGATTAGTTTCGCCGCCCAGGTATTTCCCATTTCGCTGGTTGCACCTACAATTTTCTTTCTTCCTGTAGTATTATTAATATGGTACTGGAGTGGGAGTTGGGTTTTTGCTTTTTTGTTTGCCGCTACATTGCTGATGGCTGCTTTGCAACTACCCCGGCAGGCACTCATGCAAGCCAGTTTTCAATCAAAAATTGTTGTAAAAGCCGAGGTAGTCAGGAACATTTCCTGGCTGGTTTTGGTGGGGCTAATTATTGCGATTAAAATTATCACCCCTACTATGCTATTCGGGGCACTGCTTATTTCTTATGGAGCATCAACAGCTTATTTATACATTAAAAATCCGATTCAAGGCAATTTATCCCAATTACCTTTTCGTATTGATTTAAAAAAAACGGCATCTCCCTTATTGCAGTATGGGCTTCCATTTTCTTTGTGGTACGTGCTATTCTACTTAGTCACCTATATAGATAAAGTATTCATGCTCAACCGTTTTGGAGCGGAGATACAGGGAAATTACAATGCCCTTTTTGATTTTACAGCTAAAGCATTAGTGCTGCTACTGTCGCCAGTGCTGGTTACGGCTACTCCTTTACTTTCTGATGCCTACGAAAAAAGTGCCTATCAGATAGCTAACAAGCTTTTACGAAAACTGATTTTGTATGAAATACTGGCAATGGCGGTTGCGTTAGTTGGTTTTTGGTTAATAGGAGGGAGGCTTATTTTTTTACTGCTACATATACCTAATACAGCTTCTTATATGCAAATGGGCATGCTTATTATCGGTGGCACCTTTCTGTGGCAAATAGCTATGCTGGTGCAAAAGCAGTTTGAGTTGTTGTTGAAAACTCGCCTTTTACTGTTAGCTGTAGCATTTAGTCTTATATGCCAGTGTTTTTTTTACTGGGTCATAAGAAGGGAAGGAGCAGAGTACATTTCCTTTGGATTTTTTTTATCAGGCACCATCTATCTTTTCTTTTTAATTATAGCTAGTAAACTTACCAGCCCTGATCGTTTTAATAATAGTTCATTAACGCAAGCAAAAGAACCACTCCTCTAAAAACAAGCAGCATTTTGCAATCGTTGCTTGCCTTATTTTTGCCCGCCTTATAAGAATAAGGCTTTTCCGTCGTTAAAGTGCACGTATGAAACTAACTCGCTTATTGCTTACCCTGGTTTGCGTTCTACTTATTTTCACACAATTATTCTCTCAGTCGGATCTTTCCTCCGGCGATTTGCGAAATATAAAAATTGATGCCGTGAGTGATAGCGATATAAAAACCTATTACGACCGAGCTGCTTCTTCTGGCTTATCCGAAGACCAGATTTACCAACTAATACAACAACGAGGACTGCCCCCAGAAGAAGTTTCCAAATTAAAACAACGAATCGGCTTTATAAAAACAGGCACTCAGCCTAAGGTAGCGGCAAAGGTCTCAGAATCGGTTGGTTCCACTTCAGATCGGGTTGCTACAGCATCTACCTCCGAGGTTCCTATGACTTCTTTCAGGAAAGATTCTTCCATTTTTGGTTCCGAACTTTTCTCTGCCAGTAGCAATGTATTTGTCCCCGATTTGCGGATAGCTACTCCTTCTAATTACGTACTTGGCCCTGACGATGAAATAATTGTAAATGTGTTTGGCTATAGTGAGCAGACTTATAACCTGTCTGTAAACCGGGAAGGCAATATTTATATTCCAAACGTAGGGCCTATTAATGTAAATGGCTTGAGCATTGAGCAGGCATCTAACCGTATAAAAAATAAGCTGGCAAGCACCATTTACCGGAACATCAGTTCTGGTGCTACTAAAGTGCAAATTTCTTTAGGTAAGATAAGAAGCATACGGGTAACAGTAATTGGCGAAGCCCGGAAGCCGGGGAATTTTACTGTATCCTCTCTCACTACATTATTCAATATTTTATATCTGTGTGGCGGACCTTCGGAAATGGGCAGCTACCGCAATATTGAATTAATAAGAGGTAATCAGCTCAATCGCAAGATTGATTTGTACGGTATTCTAACCAACGGCGATTTTAGGGACAATGTGTTACTGGAAGAAGGTGATGTAATTCGGATTCCTTACTATACAACCCGTGTATCGCTGGTAGGGCAAATCAAACGTCCGGGACTGTTTGAACTAAAACCGGCCGAAACTTTTAATACTTTATTAAACTTTGCCGGTGGTTTCACTGACAGCGCTTACCGGGCATCTGTGCAGATAAGGCAGGTTACTGATCAGGCAAGAAAAATTATTGATTTGTCGGCCACTACATTTACTACTTACAAACCCGGTGGAAGTGATGCTATCACCGTAGGAAAAGTGTTGAACCGGTTTACCAACCGGGTAAGTATTGCCGGTGCTATACAACGCCCGGGTGATTATGAGTTGGAGCCTAATATGACCGCTGGTCAGCTGATTCAAAAAGCTGGTGGCTTACGGGAAGATGCCTATTTAGAAC
>CAXTDG010000512.1:3451-3961 GCA_964242675.1 uncultured Chitinophagaceae bacterium | reverse complement strand
ATATGCACGGGCCTATTAGCCACCGGTTGTTTCTACCCGAAAAGACCACCTGAACCGACCGCTTTCTACCGATCCCGGCGAAGTGCTGCTCACCTTTGCAACCGACACCAAAAGCGATCAGCCCATAGAGACCAGCAGCGAGGAATTTACGAAGAGCAATTATGTAGCTGTTGCTTATACCAAAGCTGCATTATGGATGGAAAAACTAGAGCAGCAATTGGGCGAAATGAAAATGCAAAACCTGATGCAAGCTTATTTTTCCAAGTGGAAAATGAAGCATCCGCAGCCACAGGATTTTAAGCAAGTAGCGGATAGCATTGGCGGAAATGGGATTGATACTTTATTCAATTTGCTTGATAAAACCGGGCCTTTACCAGAAGCTAAAACGTCTGGTAATACAAAGGTTTCAATACTTTATCCTACCCTCAATTCAAAGCACAAAACTGTTACTATTTTACCTGCTATTGGTTATAATGCTTACGATGGTTTCCAGATTGGAATAGCTGCACA
>CAXTDG010000512.1:0-3441 GCA_964242675.1 uncultured Chitinophagaceae bacterium | reverse complement strand
GCCAGTGGCTCCGTTTCATTTTGCAATAGCGCCGTTGTATGCTACTAGTTCTAAGCAATTCAATTTTATAGGCAATGTTTCCTATACTTTTTATAAGCAGAAAAAAATTCGGGCAATCATTCCAGCCCTTACAGTGGCCCGCTTTAGTACTGATGACGGAGTAGGCCAGGAATATGAAAAGTTGTACAAAGGTTTTCTAAAAATTGCGCCTTCGGTAAAACTGGTTTTTCGTAAAAAGAATATTAATTCAACTGTTAGTAAGTGGCTTCAATGGAAATCCTTTTTTATTAGTGAGGGTAGCTTTGATTATAAACAACGACGGGCACCACAGGACACTTTTGATTATTATGCCATTAAAGGCAAATCGCTTAATACTAGTATTCACCAGCTAAGCTTTGGTATTGAAAACAACCGCAGCCTCTACCCATATAAGGCTGTGGCCCAGTTACAAAAAGCGGGTGATTTACTCCAGGCAACAATTACTGGTAATTACTTCTTCAATTACAATAAAAGTCAGGGTGTTACTATTCGCTTCTTCGCTGGTAAAATTTTCTATTTAAAGACTGCAACTAATACCGTTCGCTATGAAAATGATCGCTACTTTTTCAACCTGTACGGAAATGTGAATAGTACTTTTGGTACACAGGATTACACTTACAGCAACCCCTTTATTGAGCGTAATCAAAACACCAACCTTGCCAGCAGACAGATTATGATTCGGGATGGAGGTTTTAAATATCGTACAGACTTTAGCGGTGCATCTTTAGGCCGAAGCGATGACTGGCTAGCGGCACTAAATTTTAGTTTCGACATTCCTCATTCCATCAACCCGCTAAGCATTTTGCCTATTGATGTTCCGCTGAAAGTATTTGCAGATGTAGGTACATACGCCGAAGCCTGGCAGGAAGGTAATCAGGATAATCGCTTCTTATACAGCATTGGCTTGCAACTACCTATCTTTCATTTCGTTAACGTATATGCGGTAGTCTTGCAAAGCAAAGCCTTCAAAGAACCAAATGATGTAAATGGCACAAAATGGTGGCAAAAACGGTTAACCTTTAGTGTAGATATTCAAAACATTCGCCCCAAAGTAAATGGCGTAGAACTATGGTGATTTTGAAGACTGGTTAGTGTTGTACGGCGCAAAAATTTCCAGTTTTCTTTTGAATTTTCACTTACTGGTAATACTACAGGGTTGCTCAATTCCGAGAACTTTACACCTTGAACTTTACACTTTAAACGGTTCTTTTGACGCTCCAGTTCCTTCAACATTCTGAGATTGATAAACCTCGTTGGCTGCAAACCATCCGGCAAAGCAGCAATGGATTAATATATGCCTGGCCGCAATTTCTGGATACTGTAAGCCCCGGCTGGGCAGCGCTGGTAAATGAAGATTACAGCGTAGTAATGCCGCTGACTTACCGCAAAAAATGGGGCATTCGGTATTTATATCAGCCAGCTTTTTGCCAGCAATTAGGTGTATTTGGAAATGGAGTTGATGAAATTGTAGTTGAACAATTTTTGCAAACAGCAGCTAAGCACTTTTCTTTTGCCGAAATTCGGCTGAACTACCAGAATAGCTTTTTTTCAAATCAGCTTTTCATTCGAAAAAATTATGTGCTTTCACTAACGGATGAGTATGAAAACATCAGAAGCCGGTATAGTAAAGACTTAATTAAGAAAAACCTGCAGCGTACAGAAAAATTTCATCTTCAATATACTTCTTCAAATAGTATTGGTGCTGCCATCGACACTTTTGAAGAACTCTACGCAGGCCGCATGTCTGGCAACAGTAAGAACGACTTTGTAGCGTTGAAAATAGCTTGCACACAACTACAAAAAGATGGAAATGCCTTTGTACGGGAAGTGCATTTGCCTAATGGGGAATTATTGGCTTGTGGCGTCTTTTTACAAGATGATCGCCGTATTTACAACATCGCCTCTTCTACCCTACCCAATGGCCGCACTCTGGAAGCCAATCATTTCCTTTTCGATCAACTAATTCAGGAATTTGCTGGCAGTGGTTTGTTGCTCGATTTTGAAGGATCTGAGGTGCCAGGGATCGAACGGTTTTATAAGAAATTTGGTAGTCGAAATCAGCCTTATTACACTACTCGTTGGAACAATCTGCCCTGGCCATTGCGGTTGCTGAAAAAATAAAGCCCGGCTAATTAGTCGGGCTTCCATCTTAACCTATTCATCAACAAAAACTATACTTGTGCTTGTGGCTTAGGGCCTTTGAAATCGCCTCTCTTAAAATGCGGATGCGGCCTGTTTTTTTTCATTCCCTGCCATTTTTCTTTTTGCTCAGGTGTTAGCACTTGCTCCATGCTGTTTTTCATGCTTTCTCTGGCGGCACGTAGTTGCTGCATTTTAGCAGTACGGTCTAGGCTGGTATTGTTTTTAATGGCTTCCAGCTTGCTTTTCATCACTTCCTGATTACTTTTCAATTGACTTACCTGCTGGTCGGTCAGCGCTAATTCCTGCTTCATCTTATCCAGATGTTTAGCAGCCATTTCGCTATGGCTTTTTTTAGCATCCACCTTCATCTGTGCAACTTGGGCCTTTTGATCAGATGTCAGGATGTTTTCCATCTTAGCTTTATGATCTTTCATCAATGCTACTCTGGCATCTCGCTGTTGCTTTACTGATTGGTTTTCATTGCTGTTGAGTGCCTGCATTTGTTTCTTAAAATCTTCATTAGCAGTTTTCATTTTTGCTTTCTGATCGTCGCTGAGATTTAACTTAGTGTAAGCCATTTCTCGTCCTTGATGATGAAAGGTCTTATCATGCTTCTTTAAATCTGGTTGGGCCATTGCAAAACTTGTTGAAAGTAATAATGCTACAAGGGCAATTTGTATTCTTTTCATAACCTGTTTTATTATTTATACTACATGGATATGATTGAATGGTGTAGGTTTAAACTATTAACATCTTTTAGCTTTCTGCAATTACAAACGCTTTTTAAAATCATTTTTTTCGAAAATCTTTAAGACACCTTTAATAAGTGTAATACTAGCGTCATAACAGTTTGTAGCAAAAAAAACCTGCATTGTTGGTACAATGCAGGTAAGTATATAGTGCGAATCAGATTATTTCGTGTGGCCGGTTTTACCGTTTACTGAAATGCCGTTAGCATAGCCATTTGTACTATGGTTAACAGCACCGTTATGACCATTGATAGCTTTTGTAGCAGATTTTAAGGTTACCGGAATTTCAGCTTTATCTGCTGTTTTCAATTCTTCGGTATCTACTAGTACTTCAACTGCAGGCTGCGTAATTTTTTTGAAAAGTGTCAGCGATTGAGCTACTACCTGATCCATATTGTAGTAGCGATAAGTACCCAAGCGACCAGCAAAATATGTGTTAGTCATAGATGCTGCCAACTGCTGATACTTCTTATAAATTTCAGCATTTTCAGGGCGGGGTATTGGGTAGTAT
>CAXTDG010000511.1:0-3967 GCA_964242675.1 uncultured Chitinophagaceae bacterium | reverse complement strand
CTTCCATCCCATCCAGGCCGTTGGGGCTTAGCAGCCCGGCAGGTGCATAAGCATGGGCAATGGCATTCATATCAAAACTGATCAGGTTACTACTACGAATGGACGGCTCCATCTCTTCAATATTACTTTTCACTTTACCCACCCGGTAGCAATCAAACCGCAGCTTGTCGATGGTTTCCAGCATACGGGGATGTACAAAATAGCTTTGGAAAGCAATATGGTTGTAGTGGCGGATGTAGTTCGGTTCGCCGGTTAGCATCTCCAGCAAAAAGTTTTCGCTACGTAGCGGCGTATCCTGCCGTAGGTCCAGCAGGGCATCAATTACCGTAGCTTCTATCACCTGGCCCCGGCTGGCAAATGCTTGATATTGGGCCAGCGTATTATCGTGGCTACCGCCAATTACCAGTACTTTCTTTCCGGCTTCCAGCAATTCCTCCGTCACCATTTTTAGTACGGCGTAGCTATCGCCCAGGGTGGCACCAGGTTTCAGGTTTCCCAAGTCAGCCACCTGTATATCAGTGTGCCAATAGTACAAATTATATAGCGCTTTGCGGATAGCATCAGCATCAGATACCTTAGTTTTTTTTGCAGCTCCCCGCCATTCATTACACCCAATAATTATCAGGTGGGCATCTTCGGCTGGAGTATCGTTCAGTACCTGGCCCAACTGGCCGGGCAAGTAATCTTCATCTTCGCTCAACTCGGCTACATTTACCGGTTCTAGGTAATCGCTCAGGCGGTCTAAAAAAAGGCTCATAGTAGCAAACATAATATTTTTAACCACAAGCCAACAGCTACCGCACCGTACGAAGGTTTACTTTTATGGCAGGAATGATTATGACCATGCGTTTCCCTTTTAAGACCCTTGCTTTACGATCTCAGTTGCCCGATAATAGCGCCAACTTTCGTACCCGAAGGTTAGCTATTCGCATAGCGGCTTTTTTACTTTTTACTTTTTGCTTTTCACTTGCTGCCCAGGCACAAACCTTTAGTACAAACATTACCCAAACCACTATTGGCAGAAACCAGTATGCTGAGGTATCGTACGAAGCCAAAAATGCTGAAAGCATTGACAATTTTCAGGTGCCGCAGTACAAAGACTGGATTGTAATAAGCGGTCCCATGAGCAGCAGCTACCAGATTAATGTAAATGGACGGGTTATTCAGCGCACCACTATGACTTACTATTTGCAGCCAAAAAGGACGGGGCGCCTTACCATAGAAGGTGCTACCGCTATGCTCGATGGAAAAACCGTACATAGCGATAACCGTACGGTACAAGTGCTGGATAAAAATATAAGTACGCCACCCGCTGGCAGCAGCAATAATGCTCAAACAACTGATCCGTTTGGCAACCTGCTGAATGATCCGTTTTTTGCCCAGCCACCAGTTGTACAGGCGGCGCCTAAGCAAGACGAGTTTATAGATGCCATTGTGCTACGGCCCGGTGAGAGTGCCCCCGAAAAAATTCAGAAGAACCTGTTCATTAAAGTCATTCCCAGCAAAACCACTTGTTATGAAGGGGAGCCCATCATGGTGACATATAAAGTGTACACCCGGCTGGATGTAGATAATGCCAATGTTACCCGGCGGCCATCGTTTAGCGGCTTCAGTGCTTACGATATGGAGGAGCCAAACCAGCCGTTTGAGATGGACGAACTTAACGGCAAACGTTATCGGTCGTGGTCTATCCGCAAGGTGCAGTTGTACCCGCTGCAAAATGGCAAGCTTACCCTTGATCCAGTAGATATAGATTTTAATATCCGGTTTGCCAAAGGCGATATGGTGGCCAATAATACCTACGATCCCTATTCGCAAAATAGTTTCACTACAGTGCAGTACACGCTAAAAAGCCCGGCTATTAGCATCACCGCATTGCCGCTACCCGCCGACGGACGGCCAGCTAATTTTGGCGGTGCAGTAGGTAGCTTTAATATAAAATCGTCGGTTGATGATGCTGCCCCCGGAAAGGAAGATGCTACTCACTTGAAAGTAGAAATCAGCGGCACTGGTAACTTTTCGATGGTACATGCCCCGGCTATACAGTGGGCTACCGGCACCGAAGCTTACGACCCAAAAGAAACCGAACAATTGGACA
Source organism: uncultured Chitinophagaceae bacterium (assembly GCA_964242675.1). Lineage (GTDB taxonomy): Bacteria > Bacteroidota > Bacteroidia > Chitinophagales > Chitinophagaceae > JAZKFT01. The sequence continues at coordinate 1,869 of CAXTDG010000511.1, read as the reverse complement.
AAACGGCGATGCCTATTAGTGGTACTAAGGTATTCGACTATGTGTTTTTACCTCATCAAACAGGTGCTTACACCATACCGGCCTCCTCTTTTTCTTACTTCGATGTAGCTTCTAAAAAGTATAAAACGGTGGCTACGGAACCTATTGTTTTGCAGGTTTCAAATAATAGTAAGCACCCGGTGGTAACTGCCAGCAGTGAAGGACAAAACCTGCCAGCTACTTTTTCGCACCTGGCAGCTTATATATTGCCTGCCCTGGCGGCAGTGTTGCTAAGTATTCTCATTTTTAGTTCGGCTAATAGCAAAAAGAAAAAGCAGGAGCAAGCCAAGGCCCATGCCGTACGTAGCGCCTGGGAGAAACTGGTGCAGGAAGCAGAAACGAAAAAAATGGCTGATGCCTTTACACCGCAGGAGCCAGTAATTGTATCTCCGCCTGCGGCAAATGAGCCTCAACCAACTTACCATCAGGCATATATGCCAGCCGAACTGGTGCAGCCGTCTGTAGCAGAAAATCCATCTGTCGAACCGGTTATCACCACCCGGCCATCTCTTCCACAAGCTGAGACCCTGGTCTGGACCGACGATCACCAACTTTTTTATAAGGCCTTAAAAAACGACATACTACGGGTGCTAGGTGCCAGTGTAAATAAAACAGCCACCAGCAAGGCTGAACTGCTACAGGTATTAAAAACAAAAGGAGCCGAGGATGATGTGCTACAGCAAATCAGCGCCCTGATGGATGAATGCGACGCTACTTTGTACTCGCCCATCAGCACTGCTACCGACCGTGAGAAAATGCTGGAAGAAGCGAAGTTCTTGCTGGAGAAGTTGCAGGCGAATACTTAGGCAATTGTACTCACCTAAATTTTCTGTAGCTTTAGATTGCTTTTAAAAGAAACAAGTATGCGAACTGTTGTACAGACCAATATAAGTGCCGCCCAGTACCTTGAAATGGAGAAGGGGTCTGAAGTAAAGCATGAATTCATTTATGGAAATGTTATTGAAATGGCCGGAGCAAGTTTTTTACACTTTAGAACTACTAAACGGGTTGGTCGTTTGTTCGATGACCTGTTGAATGATAAAGGATATGAAGCAATAACTACTGACATTAGAGTTGAATCAGCAGAAGGTGAAGTGTTTTTTTACCCAGATGTTGCGGTTGTAAAATCTGCATTGCAACAGGACCGAAGTCTTTATGCTCAAGAACCTATACTTATTGCAGAAGTGTTGTCTCCCAGTACACGTACCTACGATAGTGTCGACAAGTTTATTCAGTACAAAAAATTAGAGTCGCTACAGTATTACCTGTTAATTGACACGGAAAAACAGCTTGTAATTTTCTACGAGCGTACGTTTGATGACGAGTGGCCATCTTCCTTTTTTACGCAACCTTCTGAAATTATTGAATTACCTCTATTAGGCATCAGCATTTCTTTGAAAGATATTTACCCACAGTAGTGTCGCCCTTGCCCACCATCCATCAAATCCTCAAAACGCATTTTGGCTACGATGCTTTCCGACCACAGCAGGAAGACATTATTAATGCAGCGTTAGCAGGAAAAGATGTGCTGGCCCTGCTACCCACCGGTGGTGGCAAAAGCCTTTGCTATCAGGTGCCGGGGTTGGCAAAAGATGGGCTAACGCTGGTTATCAGCCCGCTGATAGCCTTGATGAAAGACCAGGTGCAGCAACTGCGCCGCCGCAATATTCCGGCAGCCGCCATTGTGAGTGGTATGAGCTTTTTCGATGTAAAAAACACCTTTCAACATGCGGCAGATGGATTGTATAAATTTCTGTACGTATCGCCGGAGCGACTGTTATCCAAACAATTCTTAGAATGGTTGCCTTCGCTGCCTATCAACCTGATAGC
>CAXTDG010000510.1:0-3971 GCA_964242675.1 uncultured Chitinophagaceae bacterium | reverse complement strand
GATGATGGTGATTTAGATTTTTGTCGTTATACAGAGGAATGAAAAATTGATTATGTAACTAAATATTATTATGGCCCTATTTTACAAAAAGCTTTGGCAACAGGTAAATTAGAATCTTATAGTAGTAACTTTTATTTAATTGTATTTCTTACGCTTCCAGTGTAGCGTCTGTAGTAATCTTGGTATTCAGCAGTTTAGAAATAGGGCAGGTTTTTTCCGCTTTTTCTACGGCTGCTTTCCATTGTTCTTCGCTAATGCCAGGCACTTTACCAGTTACAGTCAGGTGCGATTCAGTTATAGCTCCCTGAGCAGGGTCAAGGGTTATTTCGCATTTGGTTTCCAGAGAATCTGGTGTAAAGCCAGCTGCACCCAGGCCAAAGCTCAGTGCCATAGTAAAGCAACCTGCATGTGCTGCTGCTACTAATTCTTCGGGGTTGGTGCCGGTGCCTTCTTCAAACCGGCTCTTGTAAGAGTATTGTGTATCAGATAAAGTAGTGCTTTGGGTTGTAAGCTTACCATTGCCTTCTTTTCCGCTGCCGTTCCATACGGCTGTTGCATTGCGTTTCATGTTGTTGTGGTTTAAAATGTTAGACCTAAGCCCGTTGTTGTCAAAATTTGAGCCGTAAAATTATCGTGTCAGTTCTGTAATAAGTTGCCAGTGCTGTGGGTAAGCTTTCAGCAATTCTGTCCTATCGGCCATTTCAAAGTCTCTGAAATCGAAGCCCGGCGCTACGGTGCAACCCACTAATGAATAACCAGCATCGCCAACCGGGCGGCTGGCAAACCAGCAACCAGCCGGCACCACGGCCTGATACGTTTCGCCATTATTAATGTCTTTGCCTAGCTGGATTATTTTTAAACTACCATTAGGTGACAGCACATACACATGCAGTGGCAATCCTTCATAAAAATGCCAGCCCTCATCACTTTTTATTTTATGAAAAGCACTGAAAGCTCCAACAGGCAGCAGGAAGTAAATAATTGTACTACAATTCCGGCTTCCGTTAAAAGCATCTGGCAAGCTTACAGCATCTAAAACCAGTTCGCTCCTGTAGGTTTCCCGGTAGTATCCACCTTCCGGATGTGGCTCCAGAGCCAGTTTCTCCATTAAATCTTCTTTTGTAAGCATGGGCTAAAAATAGGTTCCGGTTACCATTTATCCATTTTAAGCGCCATTTATACATTGGTAAAAACTTTTTTTAAAATTCTTTTTTACCTGCAAATGCAGTCCTGCATTGCATTTGAACCACTTCTATTATAGCAGCTACCAAAAAATATTAGGTACTATGTGTTACATAGTACCTAATTCTACCTATATCTTTGTCATGCAATAGACAGTCACACTAAAACTAAATTTATATGAACCTAGAAAATACGGCCAGCCAGATGCGCAAAGGAGTGCTTGAGTTTTGCGTTCTCTCGGTTATCAAGCAGGGGGAAGCCTACCCCAGCGACATCATCAGCAAAATGAAGTCAGCCAACTTTCAGATGATGGAAGGAACACTTTATCCACTACTTACCCGCCTTAAAAATGCAGGCATGGTAAGCTACCGCTGGGAAGAAAGCAGCAGTGGGCCGCCCCGCAAATACTTCAACCTCACCGAAAGCGGCCTGCAGTTTTACACCGAACTGGAAAGCACCTGGAACGAAATGAGTGCCGCTGTAGAAGCCGTAAAAGGCCAGCACACCAACAATACCTGAATAAACGGCAACAGGCAGTAAGCAATCAACAGCCTGCCGTCCACTCTCCCCGGTTCGTATCCTCACAAAACGGAACACTCCCAAACCACATCAAATTTTTTCCTGCAATCATCTTATTCTAAACAACCTACAAAACATCATCTACCATGAAAAAGGTAATCAACATAAATTTTCAGGGGCGGGTAGTACCAATAGAAGATAGTGCTTACGACCTCCTGCAACAGTACATCACAAGCCTGCGTACTTACTTCGCCAACGAAGAAGGCCGGGATGAAATCATTAACGACATTGAAAGCCGCATAGGCGAACTGTTTGAAGAACAACTGAAAAAAGGCTCTTCCTGCATTACCGACGAGCATGTAACGGCCGTAATGGATAGCATGGGCCGCCCTGCCGATTTTGAAAAAGCGGACGAAGCTGAACCAACCAGCGCCAACACTGGCAACACTTACACCAACACCTCTGCCGGCGCTGCTGGTGCCAGCACTACTTATGAATATACTGCCGACAATGCTAAAAGTCGCCGCCTGTACCGGGACGAGCAAGACAAAATACTGGGTGGTGTAGCAAGTGGCCTAGCCAATTATTTCAATGTAGATCCGGCTATTGTACGCATCCTGTTTGCCGTGTCTGTTTTCTTCGTAGGCACCGGTTTTCTGCTGTATGTTATTCTTTGGATAGCCTTGCCTAGCAAAAGCCTGGTGAACAACATTCGCAAACGGCTGTACCGGGATACCGACGACCGCATCTTCAAAGGAGTTTGTGGCGGGCTGGCCAAGTACTTCGATATCAACCCCATCATTCCCCGAATCATTTTCGCAGCCCCTTTCATTTTTGGGCTAATCACCACGTTGGGCCGCAACTTCTTTTTTGAAGGTCCAGTGTTCATCGGGGGGTTTAGTGGCGGCTCCTTCATATTGGCTTACATCATTTTGTGGGCGGTGCTACCAGAGGCCGTTACCGCTTCGGAAAAGCTGGAAATGAAAGGAGAGAAAGTAGACCTCAACAGCATTCGCAACACTAGTGTGGAAGATAGGCAAGGCTTTAGAGGCCGTGCCGAAAAAATGAAAACCGACGTAAAAGAATCAACCAGCCGCATTATGAAAAATACACAAACCGCCTGGGAAAATCAGGGTCGCCCTTTTGTAAATGAAGCCACCAGTACCATTCGCCGCCGCTCTGGTGGGTTAGGTCATGCTATTGGCGTATTAATCAAAGCATTCATCATGATTGTTGGCGGCATCATTGCCTTTGGCCTGGTGGTAGCGCTGATAGCCTTGCTTAGTACCGGCATTGGCCGCATGGAACTGACTGACTTTGTGCTAAACGGTTTTTGGCAAAAGATATTTGGCTGGGGTGTACTACTGCTATTTATTGGTGCACCGCTACTGGCTATCGCTATCTCTATCATTCGGCACATGATGCGGACAAAAAGCAACAATCGCTACATCAGCTATACGTTTTCTGCCCTATGGTTAATTGGCCTGTTTTGCCTGATAGCATTGATAGCTTTACTAACTAAAGATTTCCGCTACGAGCAGGCAGCAGTGAACGATGTAGCCATTACACAGCCAGCCTCCGGCAAATTATCGCTGCGTTTAGGAAACAATACAATGGGTGGAGACACCGAAGACTGGTTCGATTGGAATGGTGCGTTGTTTATCGAAAACGATTCGCTGTACCTGAACAATATTAAAGTAAATGTGATCCGCAGCCTGGATAGCGAATACCATGTACACGTAGTACGATTAAGCAATGGTGGTAGCCGCAATATGGCTATCCAACGTACAGAGAAACTTAATTTCTCTGTTGTACAAACCGGTGATGTGGTGTATTTCCCTGAAAACTTCAGCATTGGTGTGGGCGATAAATGGCGCAACCAACGCATACTGGTAGTGGTAGAAGTGCCCGTTGGAAAGATCATTAATGTAGGTAGCGACCTCAATGTTTACAACTACTTTAATGTGTACTCCGACCGCCGCAACCGCAATATAGAACGCCGCTGGCTGGGCGACCAAACCTGGAACAGCGATAAGGATATGCTGCAAACCCGTGATGACCTGGAAAGAGCCGACCGCAAAAAGGATGAGGATGACAACGACGATAATAATGATAAAAGAGATTGGGATGCTCCACACAATGTACCCGCACCTATAGCACCGCCAGCACCTACCGACACCACTCGCCGCACCGATACCGCTTACCGCTACCCTACCCGCACTGCACAGGTAATTACCGGCGAAAAGAAGAAACCCAAACACACTTACAAC
>CAXTDG010000509.1:0-3975 GCA_964242675.1 uncultured Chitinophagaceae bacterium | reverse complement strand
TTTCTGGCAAATACTGCTGCCTACGGTGTTTGCGTTTCATAAAGCCGATGCACAGAAGGCACAAGGCAAAGTGGCACCTAAGGAGGTTATTGTTACAGGTGGTTCAAGAATGCCTGAGCGAATACTGGGATTGATGGTAATGACACCACGGTATCATATAGATGGGATTGTAACGGATGAACAGAATAATCCGCTGGCATCGGCTACCATTACCTCCAGTAATGGCATTAATAAAGTGTCAGATAGCTTAGGAAAGTTTTCAATTGATATAAATGAAAAGGAATTATTAATCATCAGCTACATTGGTTTTGAAACCAAACAGCTTCCTTTTGACTCGATAAGTGCAATTACTAGTAATAAAACTAGAGGAGATTTTGCGGCCAGAACTACTGATATTCATTTACCTATTCGATTAAAACAAGTTATCGTTGACTCTTCTAACGTAGTAGTCGCCGCTAACTTAGACAGGGTATTGATAGGTAGAATGGGGGGCATTTCAGTAGGTAGACGCATATCTAAATTTTCGAAGCCAACTTTTTATACGCCAACGCCCGATACGCAAAAGCTTTCCATCTTTCCAAATCCAATAAAACCAAGTCAGGATTTCCGGATTTCTTTTCAAACAAAGAAGAAGGGATTTTTCGATCTACGAATTGTAGATGCGTCAGGCAAAATTATTACCAGCGAAAAACTGAACGTAGATAACAGTAACTATACAGGCACAGTTAGTGGGAAAGCATTGCAACAAACAGGTGTTTACTTTATCAATATCCTGAATCCTGATAACAAAAAGGAGAAAGCAATAACGAGCAAAATAGTAGTGCAATAAACCAGAACTTCCTAAAATTGAAAAGGAGGTCGTAAGACCTCCATTTTCAAAACCCTAAACCCTTAAAACAGTTATTATATTCGCAAATCCGATGCCAAAAGTTTTTTACAGGCCAAATTTTGAAAGAAAAACTTACGAAAAGCCGATATTTTTTTTTGACATTGCAGTGTAAACAACAATTGACATGCGGTTCCCATTATTGATGGCAGCTCTCACTGCCTTTTTTTCATCTTGTTCGCAGCCTGCGGCCACGCCGGAGAGGCAAAAAACGAATAATACATTGCTCTGGGAAATCAGTGGTAATGGATTGACTAAGCCATCCTATTTTTTTGGTACTATGCACATTTTATGTTCTGAGGATGCCATCATAAGCCCTGGCCTGCATTCGGTTATTGACCAGGTCGGCCAAATTTACCTCGAAATAGACATGGACGATATGATGCAGATTTTCGGTGGATTGGGCTCACTTACCATGACCGGCAATAAAAAACTGAGTGACTTATATACCCCTGAAGAATACGCTAAAGTGAAAGCCTGGTTTGATAAAAATGGTGAAATGCCTTTCTCCATGCTGGAAAAGTATAAACCCATGATGCTAAGCTCCATGATAGAAACCAAGGCCATGAGCTGCCCCCAGCAAGATGGTATGGAAATGCAGATAATGGCAGCTGCCAGCGACCGTAAACTGGAAATAAAAGGGCTGGAAACAATGGCTTTTCAGGCCGGAATGCTGGACAGTATACCGTACGAAGAGCAGGCAAAAGAACTACTACAGGCTATAGATAGTATACAAACGCAGAAAAAAATGATGCAGGTGCTGATTCGGGAATACCGTATGCAAAATCTGGATTCTATTGAAGCCCTAACAGTAGGAGAGGAAGGCGGTATGGACAAATACCTTGACCTGATGTTGTACAACCGCAATCGCAATTGGGTAAATCAGTTCCCGAATATTGCAAAGGAAAAATCAACGCTTTTTGCAGTTGGGGCAGGGCATTTACCTGGTAAAAACGGCGTATTAAATCTGTTGCGGCAAAAAGGATACACCGTTACGCCGCTGGTGAACAATACAGTTTCGAAGAAAGCATAGACACGCCCATTATATTATATGGTGAAAAGCATCTGGCTTAACCTCTAAGGTTTGAGCCAGATGCTTTTTTATTTTCAATACCTTCATTTTCATTGAATGTGTTTGGGGCAAATCCTTACAGGATAAATACTAAGGTTTGCTTTAACGCTCCAGACCGCTGAAGAAAAAGTTAGCTTCAATCTGGGCGTTTTCGTCGCTATCGCTGCCGTGTACTGCATTGGCTTCAATAGATTCAGCGTATTTTTTGCGAATGGTACCTTCGGCAGCATTGGCTGGGTTGGTAGCGCCAATAAGCGTACGGAAGGCTGTTACCGCATCTTCTTTTTTCAGGATAGCAGCTACGATAGGGCCGCTGCTCATAAAGCTTACCAGGTCGGTGTAAAACGGACGCTCTTTATGCACTGCGTAAAATTCACCGGCTTTTTCTTTAGAAAGATCCAGTTTTTTCATTGCCACAATTTCGAACCCGGCGGCAATGATGTCGTTCAAAATGGCGCCGGTATGCCCATTGCGGAAGGCATCAGGCTTAATCATGGTAAAGGTGATGTTGCTCATTATTACTCAATTATGTTTTGCGCCGCAAATCTATCTGAATTTATGATTTAGGAATGGTGATTTATGATTTGCTCCTGTTTGGGCATTTTTGCCATAGCCCAACAAGGGAACAAAAAACAGGAAATGGCTTCGCCAATGCAGAAATCGGAATTCATAAATTCTAAATCATAATTCGGCGGCTACCTTCGCCGCCGCATGAAGAAATCACTGCTGCAACTGCATATTGCCGTTTTTCTTTGGGGGTTTACGGGAGTATTAGGTAGAGAAATAACTCTGAATGAAGGGCTGCTGGTATGGTGGCGGATGCTGATAACCATAGTAACGCTGATTATACTGCGACTGGTACAAAAAGAGTTTGAACGCATTAGCTGGAAAGACGTGTTGCAAATAACGCTGGTAGGTGGGCTGGTTGCCCTGCATTGGGTTTGCTTTTACGGCAGCATTAAGTATAGCAACGTAAGCATAGCACTTACCTGCTTATCCACTTTAGGTTTTTTTACCGCCTTTTTGGAGCCGCTTATTTTGCGACGGCGGGTAGATGGAATAGAAGTGCTGTTTGGCCTGTTATCTATTGTAGGCATCGCTCTTATTTTCCATTTCAATCCTGATTATAAAACAGGTATTATCGTTGGGGTTATATCTGCGCTGATGGCCAGTTTGTTTTCCATTTTCAATAAGAAACTGGTGGGGCGTGTCTCAGCCAAAACCCTGTCCCTGTACGAGTTTGGCGGCGGCTGGCTGATGTGGTCGCTGATGTTGCCATTTTACAATCACCTGTTTCCTTCGCCCCGGTTTTTCCCTACCCAAAGCGATTGGGTTTGGCTGCTGGTGCTGGCCTGGGCCTGTACTATACTAACGGCCAACCTGGCGTTCAACGCATTGAAACATATCTCAGCCTTTACCCAAAATCTTACGCTGAACCTGGAACCTGTGTATGGCATTATCCTGGCATTTCTTATTTACCACGAAAATAAAAATTTGTCAGGCGGCTTTTATTGGGGTTTCGCCATAATAGCCTTGGTGGTGGTATTGCAAATGTGGCGGATAGGCAGAAAAAAGCCCGCAGCATTATAGACTACAGGCTTTTTAAAAACTTATCTTACTGCAACTGAAACGTAAGACTCTGCACAAACCTATAGGTAACAATCCGCCCATTCTGTTTTGCCGGAATCCATTTAGGTCCTTGTTTAATCACTCGTTCAGCTTCTGCTGCTAAGCCATCACCTGGGTCGTTCAATGCTTTTGTTTCAGTAACATTTCCAGCTTCATCTACTACCATTTGCACTTTTACAACACCCTGTGTGCCTTTCTCTTGTGCAGCTTTAGGATACTGAAGTTTTGCAGACAAATATCTGCGCCAGCCATCTATACCACCGGGGAAACTGGCTGGCTCCTCTACTTTTATAAAAACAGCTTGTGGGCGGTTTCCGGTTATTATTTTCACTACTCCATTCTTTCCTTTATCACCATATTGGGCAATAGCCGTTTCGCCTTTCAATAC
>CAXTDG010000508.1:0-3994 GCA_964242675.1 uncultured Chitinophagaceae bacterium | reverse complement strand
TATCATCGGGTGGCATTACAATGGCCCAGTTAATAGATTCATTGTTATTAATGCCGGTATCTACTTTTTCAATCAGGTGGTAAATATCTTCTATGCTTGTAGCTAAAGGGCGGGCAATGTATTGCATCAGGATTTTGTCCCGGCGCTGCTCATAAAAAGCAGGAGCGTCACTTTGCAAACTGCGACGTAGCAGCAGCCGCTCTGTTCGCAAAACCGGAAAGGGGGAAAAGTTGACTTGAAGCATAGTTTATAGCAATCAGTCAGAATGAAATTTATGTATTAGACGGTAACATGTGAACGTCAACCTCTTTTCGCAACTGGTATTTTCCTGTAAGATACCAAACCAACAAATCGCCAAAGGTCATATCTAGCGTTTGTCGGTTTACGGAAGGCATAATCTGTTCTTGGGTATAGTTGATGTGGCCGAAAGTAAGCAGCCGTACCAACCAAAAGATTATCCAGAAGGGTAAAGCAATCAAAATTGAGTATAACATTATACCAGGGTCGAAAATGATTTCTCCTTCAGACAAAAAATGTTTATTGTAATCAAACCCTAATACGTCTAGCTTATATTTTTTTACAAATTTGACCAATAGATTATAATTATCATCTCCGGACATACCCAGATCTTCTTCGATACGGGTATTCAAACTAGTAACAGTATCAAAACTATTCTCTTCTATAAATCTTTTCACCTCAACATAAGCTTGCCGAAGCGTCCTGAAGTTGCTAGAATAAATAGTAGAAGTCATCGTATAAGTTTGCAAGTGATATTACAACCTCTGAATAATACCGCCGCCCATTACATCGTTCCCTTCATAGAAAACGGCACTCTGGCCTGGTGCAATGCCTTTTACATTTTCGTAAAACCGCACATTCACCTTGCCATCACCCGCATCGTACAAGTTGCTCAAAGCGCCGCTATCCCGGTAACGAATTTTGGTCAGGCTTTCCATGCCGTCCGTTATACCCTCATATTTTAGCCAGTTGATGCCGGCTACAATGGTTTCGCTGCGTTCCAGGTCGGTTTCTTCGCCCAGTGTTACAGTATTGGTTTCCGGATCAATATGTGTTACATAGGCTGGTTTGCCCAAGGCAATATCTAGCCCCTTGCGCTGGCCTATTGTGTAGAAAGGGTAGCCTTTATGCTGGCCTAGTTTCAAGCCATTTTTATCTACAAACCAGCCGCCCGTTACGCTTTCTTCCAACGTAGGCAGTTTGCGTTTCAGAAAGCCCCGGTAGTCATTATCCGGCACAAAACAGATTTCGTAACTCTCTGCTTTTTTAGCTAGTTCCGGGTAGCCGTAGTCCAGTGCCATCTGGCGTATATCGGTTTTATGATAATTTCCTAGTGGCAGCAGCGTCCGTTTTAATAGATCCTGTTGCAGGCCCCACAGCACATAACTCTGGTCTTTGGTGGCATCCAGTCCCTTACTAATGAAGTAGCGACCGTTATGTTCTCCGATATTGGCGTAATGACCGGTGGCAATAAACTCACAGCCCATGGCATCCGCCCGTTTTAACAAGGCCCGCCACTTAATGTGCGTATTGCATAGCACACAAGGGTTAGGCGTACGTCCGGCAATGTATTCGTCCACAAAATTGTTGACTACAAATTCGCCAAACTCCTCCCGTATATCGAGTATAAAATGCGGAAAGCCATGTTGTACAGCGGCCATCCGGGCATCGTTGAAACTATCGAGGTTGCAGCAGCCGGTTTCTTTTTTACCCTTAGCACCGCTACCACTGCTGGCATAGTCCCATGTTTTCATGGTAATGCCAACCACTTCGTATCCTTCATGATGTAGCATCAGCGCCACCACGGTACTATCAATACCGCCGCTCATGGCCACCAGCACTTTTCCTTTACGAGACATAATTATAAATTAACTGCACCAGCATAATTACTGCTACTGCAAAGCAAAGATAGAAACACCCGCCGCAATGATTGGTTAAGAAAGGAAGCCCCCACCCACCCCCCCCAACGGGGAGGAGCCGAACCGTAACATTTCAATCTTCATTCTTTTTCTTCGAGAAGGGCTTCGCTCCAGTCTTCGCATATTCCTTCCCCCGTTGGGGGAAGATAGATGGGGGCTTTACATCACCTGCTCCACCACGCTTCTAATGATTTTCGGCTTGCCCAGTGTATAGTAGTGCAGCACCGGTACGCCAAATTCTTTTAGTTCCTTGCTTTGCTGCACCAGCCATTCTTCGCCTACTTTTTCCACCTCGGCATCTGTTTTACACTTCATTACCGCCAGGCTCAGTTCGGTAGGTATATCTACATGGAAAATGCGGGGTAGGGTAGAAAGTTGCTTTTTCGTCGTCAGCGGCTTCAGGCCGGGAATAACAGGAATGGTGATACCCGCAGCCCGCAAATCATTTACATACTGAATGTATTTCTGATTGTCGAAAAACATCTGCGTCATAATAAAGTCGGCCCCTGCTTCTACTTTTTCTTTCATCCGTTGGGTGTCCAGTTCCAGGTTGGGAGCTTCAAAATGCTTCTCGGGATAACCGGCCACGCCAATGCAAAATTTGGTACGGCCACCAGCAATAATGTCTTCTTCTAAGTAAATGCCATGGTTCAGATCTACTACCTGCCGCAGCAGATCAATAGAGTAAGCATGGCCGCCAGGCGTAGGTACAAAAGCAGGTTCGTTTTTCTCTGCATCGCCCCGAAGCACTAGTACATTATCAATTCCCAGAAAATTCAGGTCGATAAGGGCATTTTCTGTTTCCTGCTTAGTAAAACCGCCGCAAATAAGGTGCGGCACCGCATCTACATTGTAGTGGTTGCGGATGGCCGCACAAATGCCTACCGTGCCGGGCCGTTTTCGCACTTCTACTTTTTCAAAGCTGCCATCCGCCCGTTTTTTGAACATGCTTTCGCTGCGGTGATACGTAACATTAATGAAAGGCGGCTTGAACTCCATCAGCGGATCCATGTGATCGTACAGACTTTGGATGGTTTTGCCTTTCAGCGGGGGCAGCACTTCAAACGAAACAAGGGGTTTGCCTTCGGCGGCTTTGATGTGTTCGGTAACGGTCATTTTATTATTCCTGAAATTAGCCTTGCAAGATAGCTATTGTGATGATGTATTGATAGCTATTGATAACAGCCTAAATGCTTGTGAGTTTCGAAAAAATCAAAAAGTTTTGGCAAATAGGATACGATGCCTTCTTATCACTCAGCATAGCAGCACATTTGCACATACGTTTTCCATATTTGCATATTCTAAAAAATATCAACAGTGAACCTTACCATAACCACCCGTGACCTTGTAAAAATTTATAAAAGCCGTACGGTTGTAAACCATGTAAGCATCGAGGTAAGTCAGGGGCAGATTGTAGGCTTGCTGGGCCCCAACGGTGCTGGAAAAACAACTTCCTTTTATATGGTGGTAGGTCTTATTCGACCCGATCAGGGCAGTGTGTTTCTGAATGATCAGGACATTACCAAACTACCTATGTACAAGCGGGCTCAAATGGGCATTGGCTACCTGCCGCAGGAAGCTTCTGTTTTTCGGAAACTAAGTGTGGAAGACAACATTATGGCAGTGCTGGAAATGACTAAGCTGACCAAGGGCGAACGGCAGAATAAGATGGAAACCTTGCTGGACGAATTCAACCTGCACCATGTGCGGAAAAATAATGGTGACAGCCTGAGCGGTGGCGAACGGCGCCGTACCGAAATAGCCCGTGCCCTTGCGGTTGATCCTAAATTCATTTTACTGGATGAACCCTTTGCCGGTGTAGACCCTATAGCCGTAGAGGATATTCAGAGCGTAGTGGCCCGACTGAAATATCGCAACATCGGCATCCTTATCACCGACCACAACGTGAACGAAACCTTGAGTATTTGCGACCGGGCCTACCTACTCATTGACGGGAAAATTTTTAAACACGGCACTGCGGAAGAGTTGTCGGAAAACGAACAAGTACGTAAACTGTACTTGGGAACTAATTTCATCTTACGCCGAAAAGACTGGTT
>CAXTDG010000507.1:0-4004 GCA_964242675.1 uncultured Chitinophagaceae bacterium | reverse complement strand
AAGGAAGTTTACCGCCCAGTATTCGCCTGGCGGAAACCATTGCCGCACAAGGGGCTTTTAACGGAAATACCACTAACATGGGTGGCAAACTGGCTATACAAACCAATAAAGGCAGTGCTAGTGTAGATGGCACCTTTAATGCAAAAGCGGAAACGTACAATGCAAAAATTGCCTTGAACAACCTAGATGCGGGCTACTTTACCAAGCAGGAAAAAATGCTGGGCCGTATTAGCCTTACCGCTACAGCAAAGGGCCAGGGGTTTGATTATACCAAAGCCAATGCAGTCATTTCCGCCAACCTGAAAGAGGCTTATGTGCAAGGTTACAACTATACTAATCTTACTTTAAATGCTAATGTAAAAAGAGGTTCAGCAGTAGTGAAAGCCCGGATGAATGATCGCAATATTGCCTTTGACCTCAACACTACAGTAAGTAATCTAAGTGCTAAGTTCCCTGCGGTGAAACTGGACCTGCTGCTGGATACCATCAATTTTCAGAAGCTGAAACTGATGCCAGCCGATTACAAATTGAAAGGCCACGTAACCGCCGACCTGACCAGCACCAACCCCGATGCCTTAGCCGGAACGGTATTTATCGAAAACCTGGTATTTGTAGATTCGGTAAAACGCTACGGTGTAGATAGCGTAGAGTTAATAGCTGAAAGCAGTGGAGACCAACATAACATTACGCTGAATTCGCAGTTTGCTACGCTCAACCTAAATGGTACCTACAAGCTTACCGAAATTGGCTCGGCTATGCAGGACATCATCAACCGCTATTATGCACTGCTGGGCTATAAGCCTACTAAGTATAGTCCTGAAGATTGGACCTTATCAGCTCGTATTACGCCTGCTGGCCTAATCGCCAACATGTTCCCCGATTTAAAAGGAACCGATACGATTGGAATGCAACTACTTTTCAATAGTGCCGCCAACACGCTAAACTTTGTAACCCGTGCCCCAAAAATCATTTATGGCACCCAACGTATTGACAGTCTAACATTAATAGCCACCAATGCCGATAGCAACCGCATCAACTATGGCCTGACCATGAACTATGCTGGTAGCCCTACCTTTTTTGTAAACAAAACATTATTAACCGGATCGTTTGCCAATAATACGCTGGATGCTAACCTCAAAATAAAAGATGCGAAGCAGGTAGATAAATACGCTTTAGGCCTTACAGTAAATACTTCCAATCTAGGTCAAATAAAAGCCGCCATCAAACCCGACCTGCTGCTGAACTACGATAAATGGGCTGCTACACCAGCCAACTATGTGCAGTACGATTCCACCGGCATTATTGTAAATGACCTGATGATTAGCAAAGACGGCCAATCGCTGAAAATAGCCAGCCAATCACTGAATACAAAAGCACCTATTGAAGTAGCGTTTGCCAATTTTAGAATAGGAACGCTGAGCAAGTTTGCCAACCAAACCGTACCGGTGGATGGTACCATCAACGGTAGTGCGGTGGCCAAAAACATAATGACCACACCAATCTTCACTTCCGATCTGGCCATTCAAAACCTGACCTACGGAAAAGATACCATTGGAAATATTGGAGTAAAAGTGGACAACGAAACGGCTAATGCCTACAATGCCGATGTGAGCATCACTGGTTTTAATAATGATATACACCTTACTGGTAAATACTATACCGGCGAAAGCAAGATGGATTTGAACCTGGCTGTAAACAACTTGGATCTGGCCATTCTTCGCAAAGTATCTCCCGACCAGATTACAGATGCCAAGGGTAGCATAAAGGGAAATGTGGCTGTGAAGGGTACGCTTGACAAGCCATCTGTAGTAGGCGATATGCGGTTTGTAAAAGCCTACATTACACCAACGCTGCTGGGCCGGTATTTCTATATGGATAATGAAGCCATCGTGGTTTCGACCAAGGATATCATTTTCGACAACTTCACCATTCAGGATTCTACAGGTAGCAAAGCCATTATTGATGGTAATATTTACACCAGCGACTTTCAGTCCTTCCGTTTTGATCTTGATTTTACGGCCCGCAATTTTATGATAGTCAACTCGGTGCAGCGTAGTGGCAGCATGTTCTATGGCAGGTTGAATATTGACACTGATATAAAAGTTAGAGGAACGGTAGGTGCTCCCACCGTTCGGGCCAACCTAAAAATTAATAGAGCAACTGACCTAAGCATTGTGCTCCCCACCGAAGATCCGGAAATAGTCAGCCGGGATGGGGTCATCCGGTTTGTGGATTATGATAGCGTCAAGTCGGACGTTACGTTTATTAATCCGCAGGCGGATAGTATGATTGCTGCCGAACTGAAAGGCATTGACCTGACTGCTGATATTTCCACCGATACAGCGGCACAGTTTACAGTAGTGATAGACGAACGCAGTGGCGATGCCCTGAAAGTGCGGGGTAAAGCTGACCTGGCCGCAGCCATGGATAAGAGCGGAAAAATTAGTATGACGGGGGATTACCAGGTAAATGCAGGTAGTTACTCATTATCATTTAGTGTACTAAAACGTCGCTTCGATATTCAACGGGGCAGCATCCTTACCTGGACCGGCGACCCTACCACCGCCAATATAGATATTACGGCCTTGTACATAGCTCGTACAGCACCTATTGATTTGGTAGTAAATGATGTTGATGCTAATGAGGCAAACACGTACAAACAAAAGCTTCCCTTTAATGTGCTGTTGAAAATAGGTGGTAATCTTACGCAGCCTCAAATCACTTTCGATATACAGTTACCAGATGAATACGACAATCAGTATTCAAAAGCTACTAACAAACTGGAGCAAGTACGGCGGGATGAAGCAGAGCTGAACAAGCAGGTATTTGCCTTGCTATTGCTTGGCCGGTTTGTGGGTGAAAATCCTTTTGAAAGTCAGGGCGGTGGTACCAATACTGGTACGCTGGTGCGGCAAACAGCCAGTGGTATTCTTAATGATCAGTTGAATAAACTGGCCGGTAGCCTTGTAACAGGCGTGGATCTAAATTTTGGCCTCAACTCCGAAGACGATTATAGTACCGGTACCCGTACTACCACTACCGATTTTACAGTAGGTGTTTCTAAAAGCTTACTGAACGACCGCCTGAAAGTAAGCGTAGGTAGCAATTTTGAGTTAGAAGGTCCGCAGAATGCTAACCGCTCCACTACTAATATTGCCGGCGATTTGGCGATTGACTACCAGTTAACCAAAGACGGTCGCTACCGGGTACGGGCTTATCGCAAAAACCGGTACGAAGGAGTAATTGAAGGCCAGGTAGTTGAAACCGGCGTGGCGTTCGTCTTTACACTGGACTACGATAAGTTCAAAGAAATCTTCAAACGGCCTACTGAAGCAGAACGTCAGCAACGGAAAGAAGTAAAAGAACAGGAAAAACAAAAAGCTGAATTGGAAAAACAGATAGCGGCAGATAAAGCCAAAGCAGACACTAACCGCCCCAAGACCAATGAGGACACCCTAAAACTGCGCCCAAATAGCGACACAACAAGACGGAAAAGTAACAATCGCAGCACAAAAAGGCAGCCAGCCGAAAAGGAGGAGCCAACATTTGCTTTTCAATCCCTCTGCAGAGAGGAAGACATTTTTGGAATAACGAACGTAAACCATGTGATGTATTCCAAAAGAGAAAATGCATAATCCACACCTGCACTTCTAGCCACCTCTCCGCCCCCGGTCTGTGTCCTCACAAACCGGAATGGTTGAAAAGGGATGTAGGTTAAAAGAATAGCAAGTTACAAGAGAGCAAACAGATGTTTTGAACGAAAACGACAACCTTACACGTAACCAAAACGAACGTGTATTACTACTAATGAATTTGAAGATTATTTATACCGGCATTGTTCTTTTTCTACTAACGGCAGCACTGTTTTCGTGTAGCCCTACCAAAAAGTTAGGCCCGGAAGAAAACCTGTACATAGGAGCAAAAATTAAAGCAGACAGTGGTACCGCTGCCAACAAAAAAGCCGTCAACGCTTTTAAAAGTGAACTGGCTTTATTACCCAGGCC
>CAXTDG010000506.1:0-4010 GCA_964242675.1 uncultured Chitinophagaceae bacterium | reverse complement strand
AAATATTTGAAGGCCCGGCACTGGTGCATGGTTTTATTGACGATGCCGAATTAGCTGCTTACCAACGCAAAACAGCACTGCATGTTTCTGATATTATTCGGGAAATGATGGATGAACCAGGTGTTCTGTTTGTAAACGGCATATCGCTACAGGCGGCAGGCGTGGCAGGCAGCAACGATTGGCAATTAAGGCTTGATGCCGATAAAGTGGTAGAACTGGATGTGCAGGCAACCCTGCAAGGTCTCACTTTCAAAAAAAGCCGAACGGTACTTACTGTAAATGCTGGTTTGGTAATGGCAATGATGCAGGAATACCAGCAGGCGCAAATAGATGCACCGCTGGAAAAAAAAGACCGTGACATCATTGTGCCCGAAGGAGAATACCGGCCATTAGATGAATATTTTTCCATTCAGCAACACTTTCCGCAAACGTATGGAATAGGCGAAGCTGGGCTACCGGAATCGGCCACCGCATTGCGGAAAGCACAGGCAGCTCAGTTGAAAGGTTACCTACTTTTTTTCGAGCAAATACTGGCAGCGTACACTTCTCAAATAGCCGGGCTTAAAAATTTATTCTCCTTTTCAAACGCTTCTGCCCGAACCTATTTCTGCCAACCCTTAAAAGCTATCGTACCCGGTGCTAAGGAAATTCTTCGTTCGGAAAATCAGAAGAAAGTAGCAGTTTACTTGGAATCATCCGAGCAGGCTAATGTTCGCAAAAACCGTTTTCTCGACCACCTCATTGCTCGTTTTGGCGAAAGCCTGTCTGAGTATTCGCTGAATGCTTACAGTTACCGACAGTGGCTCAGCCAATCTGCTCAAGCTGCTGACGATATTGCAAGCGATCAGGCATCAAAGCTATCTGCTGATACGAATCTTGGCGAACAGGCAAGACATACCGTTTCCAAAAAGCTAGTGGCGGATAAGCTGCGGTTTCTAACCAATTATCCAATCATTAGTAATGAGCGGGGTAAGGCATTTAACTATACAAAAGATGTAAATGACAGCAGTAACTATTCAGGTTTGCAAAAAAGGATAGCGGCTAAAATAGGCCTTGAACTAGACGGTTGGTGGAATCCCGCCGATGGCAAGGAAGGCTTTTACCTGATAGAACACATTTTGCTGCGACCTATGCAGGAAGACACGGCTGCCCTATCTGATTTTCTGATTGCTAAACCGATAAAAAAATTTGAGAGTAGTGGTAAGGATAAAGAAGGTAAGAATTGGGTAACCTGTTTTTCAGACGATCATGGACTTGTAAATGGCGACCAGATCATTATCAGCCAGGCTAAAAACTATACGGCTCCCAGTTATACAGTTACCTTTTTGTCGGTAGATAGTTTTATGATTCCGGCTACTTACAAAGCTAGTCCGGTGGATGAAAAAGCATTGTGGAGCCGGTTGATAGATACCCGTTTCCTGGCTTTTGGAAAAGATAAGGAAGTGTCTATGCAAACTGATTTTTTCTCTTTGCAGCTCACTTGCCTGTTTCCGGCAGATATAGGACGCTTCAAGAGTAAAGAGTTCCAGGCTTTTGTAGAAAATACGGTTCGTAAAGAAACACCGGCCCACCTTACCGTATATGTAAGCTGGCTGCCGCTGGAATCAGCAAAACAATTCGGAGGCGTCTACCACCGGTTTTTGGCCGAAAAAGCTGGCTTAAATACTTACGAGGAAGCCAATGTGAAGAAAAGAGAATTGCCACAACGCTCTTTTCGCAATAGACTTATCGAACTGCTACTACCTACTGCTGCTGCTTATCCGCTGGCGGATATTCCAGTGGCGCAAACGGAACTAATTGTGCCCTACAACCAGCCCGCCATCATCGTATTGCCCTACAGCCAGCCAGGTGTGCTGTATACAGTAGCAGATGAAAACGGAAACAAACTGAATAATGAGGGTGATGCCGGAACGGACGGCCCGCTAACCATCACTACTTTAAACCTTACCAAAGATCGCTACACTGTTGGCATAACGGCTAACAGTAAAGCAACGGGTTTATCTACCCGCCTGCTTCAAACAGTGTTCGTACGCATCGGTATCAATACTAAACTAGATGTGGTGGTAATGGATACGCCAATTGCTTATGGCAATAAAGCAGTTGTGGTAATAAAAGATGCCCAAAGCGACACTACATATCAATTGCTGGATGCCGCTAAAAAGCCATTGAGCCAAGCGATAACTACCGATCCCAACATTGTCCGGGATCTGGAAATCACGACTACCGATCCGGTTTTGGAAGATACAGTTGTAACCATCAGCGTTACCAGTACGCATGTTTCGCAAGGCGGCTTTTTAGATGCAAAACCAGTAATACTCGTTTACCCGAATACAGGTATAAAACCAGTGCTAGATAAAACAGAATTTGAGTATGGCGGAACGGCCAACGTTGTGCTGGCTGGAACCCAAACCACAGCCACATACCAATTGTACCGGCAAAGTATTGACGATGATCTGGTAAATCCTGAAGTAGTACCAATTGGCCAACCATTGCCTGGCAAAGCTGCTAAACTAAAACTGCCCATACCAAACTTAACCGAGGATTTAGTGGTAAGCGTTGTGGCTCACAAAAAAGATTCGGGCCTTGAATTGTCGTTGCCAGATACCATTGTAGTGCCGGTGAGGCCTGATGCTGGTAAGCAACTAAGCGTGGTAGAGGAAAACGTAAAAGCAGGTGACAAAGCCACTATTAGAATAAGCAATACACAGCCCGGAGTGCTGTACCAGCTACGGCAAGTAAATGAAGATAAGACCTTCACCAACATTGGCAATCCGGTGTATCATCATAAAAATTATGGTATCGGCAAGGCCCGGCTGGAGGTGGAATTTGCCTTAGATATGTTTACTACTGATTTTGTTTTACTGCCTGTTGGTATCGTTACTCAAACGACTACGTACAACGTAATAGCAACAAAAGCGACCACCAGACTACAGGCCGACCTTGGCAACATCACCATCGAAATAAAATCCTAATTGGTGGCATATGGAAAGCACATTATACAGCGGCAGCTAATAGAGTTGGAAATGTCCAAAGACATTGACCGGGTGGCAGTGCAGAACAAAGTATCCGGTATTTACCGACAACAAATAATGCCGCTGCTAGATGAATTGCTCAGCCAGGTAAATGCATCTTCCACAATAAGTATTGACCACCTGGAACTGGATATTGGCAGTATTTCGGTCAATGAATTGGAGCAGGTACTTGCTTCCAGAATAATGATTGCATTGCAGGAAAAAATGGATCAGGTGATCGTAACATCTAACACAGAATTGCCACCAATTCCAGAAGCAATTGTGCCGCAACAGCTACAAAGCCATACAGATGCCGAATTGCTCAGCCACTTTTTGCAAACCGGACTTTTTCCGTGGTGGGCACAGGAAACTACTTATGTATATCTGGAGAAAATATTGAAAGCAGTGCTACGCCGTAAGGATGCTGGCTTCAAAAAAATTCTTACAGCTTTATTGCAAAATGAAGATGCCGTAAAACGATTGGTGTACACTTTTGATGATGCTTTGCTGGAGCAGCTTGTTGAAATAAATACAGCTGTTGACTCAGGTGAATTTTTCAAACAAAAGGAAACGCTTTCTTCCGTGTTTACCAGCCGGCTCCCGGTGCAGCTATTGCGAACTTTATGGTGGACAGCGCTATACCAAACAATCGGAAATTATCCTGGCTATTCTGCAAAAGAGATGCTTGAAAAAGCCGGGTGGCAGTTTATTAAAGAGGCCGCCCAGCAAGCCGCATGGTCGCAATTACTTCAGTGGCACAATCAAAATGTTGGCAAAGCAGAAGTGTTGGAAAGCATAGCTGACTTCATTCGTTTAGATGATGAAACCAAAGCAGCCGAAACACAGCCGGAGTTGGATGCAAGCAGGAAAAATCCAGTTGAGAAAGGTTCTGATGAAAAAGATTCAGATGAGAAAAGGGCAGTTGAAAGTAGGGAAGAAACAACTCCTGATGCTGCTGACTCAACATCAAAATCTGCTAATCCTGATCCGGTAAAAGAT
>CAXTDG010000505.1:0-4021 GCA_964242675.1 uncultured Chitinophagaceae bacterium | reverse complement strand
GCACGGGCACTAGGATTCGAACCCAGATCAAAGGTTTTGGAGACCCGTATGCTACCGTTGCACCATGCCCGTGTACGAAAGTCAAAAGTAAAAAGTAAAAACCGTTTAGCAGTTTTTACTTTTCACTTTTAATTTTTGACTTTCTAAATCTTATTTCAAAATTTCAGTTACTTGACCAGCGCCTACAGTACGGCCACCTTCACGGATAGCGAACTTAAGACCCTTTTCCATAGCAATGGGTTGAATCAAAGTAACAGTAAGGTTGGTGTTATCACCAGGCATTACCATTTCAGTTCCTTCTGGCAACATACACTCACCAGTTACGTCCGTGGTACGGAAGTAGAACTGAGGACGGTATTTGTTGAAGAATGGAGTATGACGTCCACCTTCTTCTTTGCTCAATACGTAAACTTCACCTTTAAATTCAGTATGCGGAGTGATAGAACCTGGTTTACAGATTACCATACCACGACGGATCTGTGTTTTTTCAATACCACGGAGTAGCAAACCAGCGTTGTCACCAGCTTCACCTTCGTCCAGTAGTTTTTTGAACATTTCAACGCCGGTACAAGTAGAGTTTAATGGAGTAGGTTGCAGACCAACGATCTCAACACTTTCACCCACTTTAATACGACCACGTTCGATACGACCAGTGGCAACAGTACCACGACCAGTAATTGAGAAAACGTCCTCAACACTCATCAGGAACGGAAGATCAACCGGACGAGGAGGCAATGGAATATAAGAATCCACAGCTTCCATCAGTTCTTCAACCTTAGCAATCCATTTAGCATCGCCGGACAAAGCACCTGTAGCAGAACCCTGGATAATTGGAGTATTATCACCGTCAAAACCATAAACGGTTAGCAGGTCACGAATTTCCATTTCTACCAGTTCCAACAGTTCAGGATCATCAACAAGGTCAACCTTGTTCATGAATACCACAATCTGAGGTACACCTACCTGACGGGCAAGCAGGATGTGCTCTTTAGTTTGTGGCATAGGGCCGTCTGTAGCAGCCACTACCAATATAGCACCGTCCATTTGGGCAGCACCAGTAATCATATTCTTTACATAGTCAGCATGACCCGGGCAATCTACGTGAGCGTAGTGGCGGTTAACTGTCTGATATTCTACGTGAGCTGTATTAATAGTGATACCACGTTCTTTTTCTTCGGGTGCACCATCAATATCATCATAATTCTTTTTTTCCGCCAAACCTTTTTTTGACAAAACATCGGTTATAGCGGCGGTCAAGGTAGTTTTACCATGGTCAACGTGCCCAATGGTACCCACGTTTACGTGTGGTTTCTCCCTTTTAAAGGTCTCTTTTGCCATTTTTATTGTTTTATATGTGTTTACAAAATTACGAAAGCTATTTTAGCCTCTTTTCTTTTTATCATTTAGTTGGCACTTATAATAAAAAAGAAGCAGCTAAAAAGCCTTTAATTTAAACCAACTCTTATCAAGTCAGCCATTATCTTTCAGAGCTGTTGATGAGAATTGAACTCACGACCTCTTCCTTACCAAGGAAGTGCTCTACCCCTGAGCTACAACAGCTTAACTCAGTTGGCAGTGAAGCAATTTACAGTCGGTTTTTACACCAAAATATCTGTCATCTCTCATCCTGACAACCAAAGAGCGGAAGACGAGGGTCGAACCCGCAACCTATAGCTTGGAAGGCTATCGCTCTACCAATTGAGCTACTTCCGCAAAACTTAATGTGCTGATATACTAATTAGCTGATGTGCTAAAGAGAAAACAGCATGAATCAAGAGCTTTCAAATTAGCACATCAACACATTGGCTGATTAGCAAATTGATTGCTGTGGGCAGGAGAGGATTCGAACCTCTGAAGTCGAAAGACAGCGGATTTACAGTCCGCCCCATTTGGCCGCTCTGGAACCTGCCCGAAATAAAAGAACTTACAGAGCCGAAGAAGGGAGTCGAACCCCCGACCTACTGATTACAAATCAGTTGCTCTACCAACTGAGCTACTTCGGCTTGTTTATTTGTGAAAGAACTAAACCCCATCCGTTTTTGGGATGGCAAAAGTAAAGGAAAACTCCATTTCTCAAAATTTTAAACAAGAATTATTTTGAGCAATAAATGACAATAAAAAATCCCGCCTTGGGGGCGGGATAAATAATGTTTTTCTGACAGCATTTGCTTAAGCTAATTGCCTTTCTTTTTCTCGTTTTATTTTGGTACAAACTGATTCAAAAGCATCGTCAAATGACTCTTCAAACGATTTGCTGGAGACTTTAACGAATATTTCGTGACGAGGAATGTTCACTTTTATTTCAGCTATCTTATCTTTTATCTGGTGTACCAGATTATCTAGCTTTAAAAACACATCAACACTTACAATTCTATCATGATACGTAGAAAGTTTGTCAATCTTTCGCTGCACATGGTCTTTCAATTTTTCGTCTGCATCAAAACGTACTGCATGAATGTTTACGGTCATAAGATTTGCTCTTTTAGTGATAAAATAAGGAGTAACATTTCTGCATAAGCGGTTTTTTCTATTGGTAGTTTGGGACAGTTAAAGTAGAGATGCTGATTTATATTTCCAAAAATTTGTTTTGTTTAGTTCCTATCTGATTGGATAAAAATGATGTTTCTAAATAAGCTGACATTATTTGTCTTAGAGGAAAGTTTCAGGTATTATTCTCAATAGGAGTACAATACTTGAATCCTATATGGATGGGATTACAAATACCCGATGTGCAAATAATATTTCGATCATAAAAAACGGGTAGCAAATGCTACCTGTGATGTAAAAATTTGAGATTCAGGAAGTCGGCAATCCCGAAAAAAATAGCAATAGGTATAAATCACAAATCCTATTTTTTAAACCAGATATGTCTTTATAAAAATCTCCCTGTCTGGCTTTCTTTTACTTTTTTGAGGTCGGCAGGCTTACCAGCGAAAACCAGATTTCCACCTGCATCGCCAGCTTCAGGGCCAAGATCAATTACCCAATCGGCGTTTTTAATAACATCTGTATTGTGCTCGATGATGATGATGCTGTGGCCTTGCTTAATGAGGGCATTAAAGGAAGTAAGTAGCTTCTGAATATCGTTGAAATGCAGGCCGGTTGTAGGTTCATCAAAAATGAAAAGGACATTTCCTGCAGCTTTTCCTTTACCTAAGAATGATGCTAGTTTTACCCGCTGGGCTTCTCCCCCACTCAATGTATCGCTGCTTTGGCCAAGCTTTACGTAGCCGAGGCCAACATCCTGTAAAGGCTTCAAAGCATTAAAAATTGATTTTTCATCTTTGAAAAACTCCAGCGATTCGTCAACGCTCATTTCCAGTACCTCAAAAACGTTCTTGTCTTTGTAGGTCACTTCCAGCACTTCTTCTTTAAAACGTTTGCCTCTGCAAACTTCGCAGGTAAGGTGTACGTCGGCCAAAAACTGCATTTCTACAATCTGTTCGCCTTCTCCTTTGCAAGCATCGCAGCGGCCGCCATCGGTATTGAAACTGAAATGCTTGGGTTGATAACCCCGCACTTTACTCATGCCTTGTGATGAATACAAATCCCGAACGCCGTCCCAGGCTTTAATGTAGGTAACCGGGTTGCTACGACTGCTTTTGCCAATAGGATTTTGGTCTACCATTTCTATCTGCGTCAGCCAGTCGAAATCACCGTCAATAGCTGTGTGTTCACCTACTTTATCGGCTATTTCACCTTTCAGTTTTTTAAGCGCCGGGTAAAGAATTTGCTTTACCAGCGTGGTTTTTCCGCTGCCGCTTACTCCACTTACTACACAAAGGCAATCCAGCGGGAAAGTGACATCGATATTTTGCAAGTTGTTCTGCCTGGCCCCTACAATAGTAATGCTGTGATCGTCTTTTTTACCAACCGAAGGCACGTCTATTTGTAGTTTTCCGCTGAGGTATTGACCCGTCAGGCTTTTCTTGTTTTTTACAATAGCATCGTAATTTCCTTCTGCCACTACTTCACCACCTAAATGGCTTGCTAGCGGGCCCATATCTATAATATGGTCAGC
>CAXTDG010000504.1:0-4045 GCA_964242675.1 uncultured Chitinophagaceae bacterium | reverse complement strand
GCTCCAAGCTGATTTATAATTTTTGCTTCCTAAAATTTATTCCCCTTGAAAAAAATTATACAGATATTACTACTAATCCTTTCATTAGGAAAAGCATTTTCTCAAGACAGTTCGCTGCTGAAAATGTTGGATGATTCTATGACGGTAAATGCTGCACCGGATAGAACTATTGCTACCTTCAAAGCCACACAAATCATCAATCCGCCAACGATAGAAGCACCAGGAAAAGGGGTATTGCAATTTATGATTATGCACCGCTTTGGCAGGCTGAACGAAGGTGCTTATGCCCTATTCGGACTAGATAATGCGTCTATCCGTTTTGGATTGGATTATGGTATCAATAGCCGCCTGGCAGTAGGTATTGGTCGCAGTTCGGTAGATAAAACATTTGATGGATCAGTAAAGTGGAGAGCACTACGGCAAACAACCGGGGCTATGCCTATCTCACTTAGTTTATACGGGCTAATTACAAATACTACCCTGCGCTATTCTGATAAACCTTATCTCAATGCCCGCTATCGTACGGCATATACCGCACAAGCACTGATAGCTCGTAAAATGAGCACCCGTTTATCATTGCAACTTTCCCCAGCACTCATTCACTTCAACCTGGTGCCTACACCACAGGATAAAAGTAATATAATATCTCTGGGAGCAGGTGGTCGTATGAAGCTGACGAAAAGCATGAGTATAAATGCTGAATATAATTACTTGCCCGGTCATCCGGTAGTAAGCTCTACTATTTACAACTCCCTATCTGCGGGCATCGATCTGGAAACCGGTGGTCATATTTTCCAGTTAGTGTTCACCAACTCTAATGGCATGATTGGCCCCTGGTACCTTGCCAAAACCGATGGTAGCTGGCGCAAAGGCGATATATATTTTGGTTTCAATATTTCCCGTGTGTTCAACTTGAAAAAGCACTGATAGCCTGTACCACATCGTGGAAATATACAGCCGGACCTTTTCAGGCCCGGCTTTTACTTTTCTACACTGTATAAATGTTTCTAATCAGCCCCATCCGTACGGGCACGGGTAACGGCAAAACCACCTACCCTTTGGCCACAGGCAAGCCCTTGTTGGCAGTCGCTGCGATAGTGGATAGCTCCATATAGGCGTGACATAGAAGCTTCGCTTGCCATGGTATTGAACTCCGTAGCTTTTGCCGGAACGATGTACGAAAGGATGGTAGAAGCTGAGCCACTAAATGTAGAATGGCCAGATGTATAAGAAGGGAAATTAGGTAAGCCGGTAAGCGTTTTAATTTCCGGATTCATTTGCGTTGGGCGAGGATTGAAATAGAAATATTTAGTATCCCAACAGGCAATGGCAGCATCCATCATTGCCATGTTTAGTAAGGCCATGTTTCGGGCCCAGCGTACTTCACTAAAATGCATTGGCACAAAGCTGTTAGCTGCGATGGCATTCCAGTGACCTGGCGGTGTAGAGGTATTAATACCATCTGCCCAAAAGTTTATAATTCGCATTCTTTCCCGGTCGTAGTTTTTGCTATACCAAAGCACTTCATCCGTTTCCTTCTTAAACTCAGGTGAATGTGTTAATGGAGGTGCTGGTGGACGAATTGCCACCAACGTAGCTGAATCGAACAGGAAGGTTTTTACCTTACCAAACAAGGGCAACATAGGAGGGCGTTTTGGAGATTCCTGGCTAACCCAGGCTATCTCGCCACGGGCAGCCGTTTGTGTTTCCAGCGCAGTCCATTGTTGCTGGGTACCAATGGCAGCACCAGCATTATCGGTACGAGCTCTTGCAGTAAATTTCTGAGCAACTGCCTTTCCCAATGCATCACCGGCTTCTATTTCGCTACGCACATTGGCACCGGCCATTATGCGATACAGTTTATGTTCGTCTGCCTTTTGCTGAATAAAATTAATATCGGCAGGGAATAATAATTTCAGTAGTTCTACAGAAGCCCCTGCCACCGTTGCATCTTCCGATGGATAAGAAGGCAGATCAGACTTTGGAACTAGTGCATTTACACCCGCATCAACCTTGTAAGGTGCAGACCGATTGTATTGCTTTTTATAATAAAATGCAGCCACTAAAGCATCATACTGGGCAGCAGCTACATAGGCATAAGCCCGGGCTGCGTAAGGCGGATTAGAGAATGGGAAAATAGGATACGCAAATGGGTTAGCAGCACTTGGGAAAGGATAACTTCCATCGGCATTTTGGTAAGGTGGGATATTGTGCTTGGCAACCAGTTCCCGCAGGATTTCATTCCAGCGTAAAACGGCACCGGCACTCCAATATTGAATGATGCGTTTTTGATCATCCGTAAGGTTTCTTTGGAAGCCTTTTATTTCATTGAGTTCTGCTACATAAGCTGGGGAGGTAGTAGCAACAGGTGCCGCTACGGCAAACTCATTTGGTGCAGTTAAAAGAATTGGTTTCCAAGCACCGGCGTTGGTATCTAGTTTAGCTGGTTCTAATGCTGGGTAGGCCAAGTTTTCTTCATGTAAATCCTTGTTGCAGGATAAAGAAAATACGAGAGCGGTAATGGCTATGGAGAAAAGTATTTTTTTCATGATTATTTGCTTTGGTTGGTGGAAGGATGAGATTTAGTGAAATCAACAATGTAGAAAATGCCTGCGCTGTACATGTTAGATTGGCCTACGTTACGACCAGCAATTACATGGTCTACACTGCCAATTAGTGATAATCCATCGAGCAGTAAATTCTCCTTTTTCACTCTTGCACCAAGGCTGGTCATATTCATTTTATTACTAGGGAAAGGCATGTTGTTTTTAGAAATATCAAAGCCACCCAATGTAGTCCAGTTGGCTAGTACGCCTTCAATAATCCAGGAGCCATTGCGGAAGCCTGCACGGGCATTATACTGGAATGCATTTGGCATTTTTATCTCATCGGTAAAATGCATTTCGGTGGTGTAATAAGCTGGCTTATCGGTATGCACATTGCTGCGGTGTATATAGGTAGCAGACGCAGTGGCAAACCAATCGCCCAACTGATAATCAACCATGCCCCGGAAAGAAAAATTAGTGCTGCCCATGCCTATTGATAGGGGTAAATAATCTACCGGGTAATTATCTACTGGTGTAGAAAAACCGCCGATGGCGAGAAGCGATAAATCACCTTTACCAATCTTCTTTTGTATGGCTTCCCATTTTAGCCAGAGCGATATATCCTGCAGCCCTTTCATAGGGTGCAATGTGCCTGCACTTGCCTTGGTAGTTACGTATGGCAAACCGGCAATAACATTCAGCCTGCTGGTAATGCCGTAGTTGGCCATTACCGCATACATGTTGCTGGATACCCGGCCCAGATTGGCATTCTCTCTTTTGTTGGCGCCTTCCCAATAGCTAGTCCAGCTACTGTGGCTGTACATGACACCGGAACAGAGATTGTTTTTGGTCATCATAATACCGTCGAAATCGGTTTGGCTATTGGCCTC
Source organism: uncultured Chitinophagaceae bacterium (assembly GCA_964242675.1). Lineage (GTDB taxonomy): Bacteria > Bacteroidota > Bacteroidia > Chitinophagales > Chitinophagaceae > JAZKFT01. The sequence goes on along the minus strand of CAXTDG010000504.1, from coordinate 609 downwards.
AAATGTGGTGAAGGCGAGCAGGCTAAGCAGTGCCTGTTTCCTAAGAAATAGTCGAAAATTCATATAGCAGTTAGTAGTTTGGAAACCTTTGTAAAAATACGATTTGGTTTAATGTTTATTTATAATTTGAATTAAGAAAAAATTAAAATAAGTAAATGATAAATGATAATAGAACTGACAGATTTTGGAAGCGCAAGGGATGGTGGCAAGTACCCCACAGGCGGCGGGTAAATGATAGATTAGCGAAGCTAAAAACTAGCTACGCCGCCGAGGAGTACTGCCGACCAGCCCGACCCGCAGGGATGCGCCCTGAATTGTATTTTTAGAAGCGAACACTACAGCCGATATTGATGGAATAATCAGCAAAAGCCGCATCGCCCTGGTAGTACACTTTGGTAATTTCTGACCGAATTTTGTCGGGTACACTTTGTGTACGATTGCGCTCAACAGCGATGGGCACAATGGCAAACAGCGTTGTCTTTTTTACCCGGTAAGTAAGGCCCGGCTCGGCAGAAATAATATAACCCGGACGGCGGAAGCCATTGCTGCCACCCACTGAATCTTTAGCCGGAATACACTCCTTACGAACGCCTGCGGACAATGTAAAAT
>CAXTDG010000503.1:0-4046 GCA_964242675.1 uncultured Chitinophagaceae bacterium | reverse complement strand
GTACACAACGGTAGGGGGCAAACCTGCTTTTTATCCAGGTGATATTAAAGTAGTGGATCAAAATGGAGATCATAAAATTGATGCAAATAATGATCGGGTGTTAAGAGGACATGCTCAACCAAACTGGGTAACTGGGTTGACAAATGATGTAACGTACAAAAACTGGGGCTTTTCCATTTTCGTTTTTTCCAGAGCAGGTCAAACGATTGCTACTGGAGCTGAATCGCTTCAGGGCCGTTTCTCACAACGTAAATTGGATTACTGGACACCAACCAATCCTACAAATGATTATCCATCACCAAACTATAACAGTGCTACCGGTGATGCTTTCCGTAGCGCAATGAACTACCAGGATGGATCATTTATCAAAATCAGAAACATTACGCTTTCCTATTACTTGTCTTCCTCAGCTGCCAAAAAAATGCACATGCAAAACCTGAAAGTGTATGCCCAGGCGCTTAATCCAGGATTGGTTTACTCTAAAGTAGACTGGATTGATCCGGACCTGGGTGGTAGCACTTTCAACAGAGGTTTGGTTTTCGGTATTAATGCAGGTTTTTAATTTTTTAAAACAACTACGATGAAACTTTCCATATTTAAAAGAACAACAGCAGGTGTTTTAATTTCAGCTGCTTTGCTGGCGGCTCCTGCCTGCAAAAAAAGTTTTCTGGAAGAAAATTTAATTACAACTAAAAGTCTTCAGGACTATACTACACCAATTGGGCTGGACGACTTGTCAATTGGTTTATATCAAAACCTACGGTACGTTTTTAATTATGAGTGGGGCTATGCTTCTACTAATTACGGGGTAGATGAATTTACTGTGGGCGGCGACCGCACCATGCAAATGTGGAATTCCTATGATGCCAACCTGAACAGCCTTACAGGTGATGTATCTACTACTTTTAAAGATATGTACGCCTATATCAACTCGGCCAATATTATGATTGAAAATGTGCCGCAATACTATGGTGATGGCGCTAACAAGAATGCCCGTTTAGGCGAAGGATATTTCATAAGGGCCTACGATTATTTCACACTGGTAAAGCAATATGGCGGTGTGCCGCTGAAGCTATCGCAAACCACTACACTGCTAACAGAATTTAAACGCAGTACGGCGCAGGAAACGTACAACCAGGTGATTCAGGATTTTACACAGGCATTTAATTACCTACCTACCACGGTCTCTGAAATTGGCAGATTAAATAAAGATGCGGCTGCTCACTTTCTGGCAAAAGCTTACCTGTTTCGTTCTAGCGAATTGTATAATGATTGGAACAGCGCAACCAAATCCGCCGATTTGGATAGCTGTATTAAATATGCTGATTATGTAATAAATAGTGGCAGACATACACTAGCTCCTAACTTTTCCGACCTCTGGAACTTTACCGCACCAGACGGGGCTAATGAAAGATTGTCTGAAATTATTCTGGCAGCTCAGTTTAGTAACAATACTTCTACACAGGGCCGTTATGGCAATCAGGTGCATTTGTATTACCCATCTGTTTACCAGAATTTAGCCGGTATGGTACGTGACCTGGCTGGTGACCGTGAATTTCAGCGGATGCGTTCTACTGATTATGCTTTGGATGTATATGACCGGGTAAATGATTCCCGTTTTTGGAAGAGTTTCAAAACTCGTTACGTATGCAATAATCCGAGTGGAGCACCTAAGTGGGATACCAGCAATGCCACTACACCAGCGCAGGTAGGGCAATTCAGATTTACCGCAGGTCAGGAATCTATTCTGTACATTGTAAATAATGCTGGTGACACAAGATATACTCCGGTAAGTCCAAAGATTGCAACAAGTATCAGGTTCCGGGCACCGCACATGTTTGTTCGCTATTTCGCCGGGCAGCCGGAGAGTGCACTCGGAACACATGGCAATTATGAAGTGAGCCGTTACGTAGCACTTTCAAAGTTTATGGATGGTTCCCGCAATACGGTTGCTTCTCAGTTTGGCCAGCGGGATGGTATATTGGCCCGCCTCGGTGAAACCTACCTGATAGCTGCTGAAGCATATGGCCGAAAAGGAAATTATGCAGGCGCTTTGCCGTACATAAATGCGGTGAGAGATAGAGCTGCCTACAAGGCTGGTGAAGATCGTGCTGCCTATGTAGATGGCGGGGTTGCTTACAAAACAAATGTGGCTGCAACAGGCACCAATTTTTCATACTCAGATAGAAATACCTATTATGAGTCGAATAATAATATGCCGGTTACTACCGCCAGCACATTAACAGCGCTGCACTTAAATAGCCCTGCTGACATTTTAAACTCAACTACTAACTTTTATACAAAGCTGGGTGTAAGCAGTGATGCCGAGAAGTTTAATGCCTTTATCTTAAATGAACGTTCCCGTGAATTAATGGGAGAATTAATGCGTTGGGAAGATCTTGCCCGTACCAAGACATTGGTAAAACGTTGCAACACATTTAGTGATGAAGCCCGGCCTGTAGATAATAAACATTATCTGCGGCCACTTCCCCAATCTTTTTTAGATAATAACTATAATAACGGACAACCACTCACTGCTGCTGAAAAAGCAGCTATGCAAAATCCTGGTTGGTAATATCTTTCGTATAGCAAGCAATCGTAAGGGGCGGGTATTCTTGCCTGCCCCATTTTTTATTACTCAGTACATATCGTAAACTGAAATAGAAATTTATTACTCTTAATAAAATTCGCTTCTATCTAATTACAATCACACCTCTTTTAAATGTGATTGAATAAGTGCAGCCATTCTTTTTAAAATGAATGAGATGCACAACAAAATTGCCACTGTAAGTCTTTGCTGAATAGGATCTTACTATACACCGGTTGCTTATAAAACAGCTACCGATTTGTTGCCCCGGTTTCAATAAATACAATCTATTGATTCACTAAAAAATAAAGCCATATGAAAAAAATGCTACTCCTAAAATCGCCGCATTTAGTTTTTAAAACGATGCCTAAAGCAGCTGCTCTTCTGCTGTGCTGTTTTTTGTACTTCCATTCATCCTTTGCCCAGCAGTGGAGTATTATAGGAAATGAAAGCCAGATATCTTCTGTAGCTGCTTCTTTCACTTCCATTGCAGTTATTGACAGCATCCCTTATGTGGTATATAAGGAAGGTACGATTGGTAAAGTGAAAAGAAGAAATATTGCCTCCGGAATCTGGGAGCAAGTGGGTGACAATATCGGCACCAACGTAAACTACACTAAGCTATTCAGCGATCGGAACGATAGCTTATATGTTACTTATGTAGATGCTGCTAACGGAAACAGATTAGCTGTGGAAATGTATAACTCAGGCACCAATACCTGGGAACCGCTTAACAGTAGTAGCAGTAATCTGTATGTTTCTACGGGCTCCGTAACGAATGGTGTTACGCAGTACAGTTCTACACCTCGCTGCTCTATGTCGTTCGACTCTAACAACATGCCCTATATTGCTTTTGGGGATGGCGCTAGCCTTGCACCATTTGTAAAAAGGTTTGATGGTACTTCCTGGCTAACGGTGGGAACCGGTGCTGTAAACACTGCTGATACTGCAGTAGCGGTGAGTTTGGTAATAGACGAAGCCGATGAACCCTGGTTGGTTTTTTGCGATCTTGGTACTCCTACCTCTACCACCGGAAGAATGGCATTATATCATTTCATAGGTAATGCATGGGCGCCAATTACTACCACTATTACCGGCATCCGCCACACCAGCATGGCCCGCAACAGTGCAGGTAATTTGACAATTGCTTATTTCAATACTGGAAATACGAATAGAGCAACTGTAATAGTGTATGATAAAACGACCAATACATTCGGCGCTACTACTACACTTTCTTCCCGGGATGCACCCAACCTTAGTTTGATTAATGATGCTTCTAATAATCTGTACTGTTCTTTCATTGATTATATTTCTTCTACACCCAGATCTGTAGCACGTGTGTTCAAGCTATCAGCAGGTACTACTGCTTGGAAAGAATTAAAAGATCAGGCAGTTACCACTGGTATTGCTGATACGCTAAGTAATCTGATGATTGGCGTGGGCGGAGATACTGCTAAAC
>CAXTDG010000502.1:0-4048 GCA_964242675.1 uncultured Chitinophagaceae bacterium | reverse complement strand
CTTTGTACTCTGCCCCTTTTGCATCTTTCACCTTCACTATTGGGTTCACCGTCATCAGTCTTTTTACATCACTACTCGCCGCTTTTGCCGTGCCGGAATAAAACCCAAGCGAAGCAGTAAAAACAGGTTTGCCAGTTTTTGCAGTATCGGCTTTTACCTGTGCATACGAATGGCAAACCAGGAAAGGGATAAGTAGGAGGGAGGCAAGTTTCAAAATGCTGTAAAATCGTTTATGTGGTAAGGGCATAGTTGCGGAGTTCTTTTAAGGTGACCTAACGAAAGTATTTGTAAAGGAGTGTATGTTGCATGGGTGTTTTGTTATTTTTTAGCAGATGTCTGCGTCACTAATCATCCTTATTGCCGTTCTATTTACATAATACTATCGAAAACTTTACATTGCAGGTATTGTTTGTTGTTTTAATAAAGAGCGGTATTCAAAATGAAACGTAGCTGGAAAGCATTTATGGTGATGGCTATTCTGATAGTGGCATCTTGTAAAAATGCTGCTGATACCAGTACAAAAACAGCGGAAAAAACAACTACAGCAAGTTGTTGCATTAAAGTGCCATCCAGGTTTCCAACAACCAATAACAAAACAGATTCTTTAGGGGCTACAAACGATACCTCCCACGCAGGTATGGTATATGTAACTGGCGGCACCTATGCCATGGGCGGCGATAACGAGCAGGCTAGTGCAGATGAATTTCCAAAGCATAAAGTGACGGTTAGCGATTTTTGGATGGATGCTACGGAAGTAACCAATGCCCAGTTCGAAAAATTTGTAAAAGCCACCGGTTACATCACCACCGCAGAGCGAAAGCCAGAATGGGAAGAAATTAAAAAAAACTTGCCACCTGGTACACCTAAGCCGGCTGATGATTTACTTATAGCCGCTGGGCTGGTCTTTCATCAAACAAGTGGAAATGTAGATCTCAATGACTATAGCCAGTGGTGGAAATGGACAGGCGGCGCCAGTTGGAAACATCCCGAAGGGCCTAATAGTACCATAAAAGGCAGAGAGGCCTACCCGGTGGTGCAGGTAAGTTGGGACGATGCCATGGCCTATTGCAAATGGGCCGGTAAAAGACTGCCTACAGAAGCCGAATGGGAATATGCAGCTCGAGGTGGCCTGCAAAACAATATATACCCTTGGGGAAATGAGCCGGTTGATGAAGGCCAGCCCAAGGCCAATAGCTGGCAGGGGCAGTTCCCTTCGGTTAATACGAAACGGGATGGTTTTATGCTGGCCTCGCCGGTTGAAAGTTTTGCTCCTAATGGATATGGACTGTACGATATGGCGGGTAATGTATGGGAGTGGTGCAGCGACTGGTATAAGAATGATTACTATAAAACCGTGCAAGCCGGTGCTATAAATCCACAAGGGCCAAATGACAGTTACGACCCCGAAGAACCCCAAATAGCAAAGAAAGTAGTACGGGGCGGCAGCTTTTTGTGCAATGATACCTACTGCAGTGGCTACCGGGTAGCCCGACGAATGAAAACCAGTCCTGATACAGGATTAGAGCATACGGGGTTTAGATGTGTAAAGGGTCTTGGTAAATAATGCCGAGTGCTACAAGCAAAACCTAAAGCAATCCAAACAAAAAAGGCCGGCAAAAGCCGACCTTTCCAAAAAATTGTAGCCTCGACAGGGATCGAACCTGTATCTAGAGTTTAGGAAACTCCTATTCTATCCATTGAACTACAAGGCCTTAACTATATAAGCGGCGCAAATATCCTGCTCCATCGCCAAATAGCCAACCTGTTTTTTACTGCACGTTTCTTGCTGCCCAATTGGCCGTTAAAACAAAACAGAACTGCATGAAGCTTTTCAACACTTTCTTTATGGGTGGCTACGAGTGCGCCGACATGATCAACAACCGGGGCAACAGGGTAGACCTGCTGATAGAAACGGCCCACGACACCCGCATCAGCGAAGATTATCAACTGCTAAAAGAATCCGGCATCCGCACTGTTCGGGAAGGCATCCGCTGGAGCGTAGTAGAAACCAAACCTTACGTGTACGACTGGAGCGAAGTCATCAACCGCATACAAGCCGGGCAGGAAGCCGGTATACAACAGTGCTGGGACATTTGCCACTTCGGTTATCCCGATGGCCTGATGCCCAGCCACCCGCAATTTCTGCAACGCTTTGTAGCCGTTTGTACCGCCTTCACCAAGCTGTTTCGCCAGCTATCCGACGAACTGCTGATCATTACCCCCATCAATGAAATCAGTTTTATGAGCTGGTTGGGTGGCGATGTACGGGGTACCGTTCCATTTGCTATTCATTCCGGGTTCGATGTAAAATACTTTTTGTGCCGGGCCGCTATTGCGGGTATCAAAGCCATTAAGGAAATTGATCCGCAGGCGCAGGTAATGATGGTGGAGCCACTGATTCGGGTTCACTGCAAACAAGGAGAGGAGATGAATGATCATGTTCGGGGCATTAACGAAAGCCAGTACCAGGCTATGGATATGGTTACCGGACGACTGTTGCCTGAACTGGGCGGCCACCCGGATTTGCTGGATATTGCCGGGTTCAATTTTTACTATAATAATCAATGGGAACATTGCGGCCCTTTCCATGGCTGGCGCAAAGAGCATAGAATTTCACCCCTGTCCAGCTTGTTGCAAGATGCTTATCACCGCTATGGCAAGCCTGTAGTGCTTAGCGAAACCGGCCATTTTAAAGAAGACCGTACCGATTGGATGCATCAGATAACTGATGACTGTATTGAAGCTATGCAGTTGGGCGTTGATCTGCGGGGCATTTGCATTTACCCGGTGCTTGACCGGCCCGACTGGGATCATTTAGAATACATTACCTGCGGCATTTGGGGATACGATGAACATAAGAATCGTACAGTGGAACTCGACTATCTCGAAGGCGTAAAAGACTGCATCCGTAGAATGGACAACCATTTAGAAGGACGCAGGTTTGCTGCTAATACCAGTTTGCAAACAGCATTTGCCTAAGCAAAAGAATTTATTTACTGCAACGGGGGTAAAGGACGTTAAGATGTATGTCTTAGCATCCTTTGCTCTTTTACGATTTTTATAAGACTATAGATAGGGGAAAAAGCGATTCCTGCATTTTTATAAGCCTGAAAAAAGCCTGCCTATATTTGCGGCCCTTAATCGAAGAGCAACAAATGAATTTTTATAGCTGGCTTATCAAGTATCGTTTTTACCTGGGCATCATCATGATTGTTGGCGGCATTGCACTCAACCTTACCGTTAGTGGCTTTTGGCCGGTATTCCCCCTCTATTTCATTGGTTTAATTCTTATTGCAGGGCACCTGTTCATCGGGCCACTACGGCTCATTCAGGTACATATAGAGAGTGGAAATGTAGAAGGTGCCGAAAAGGTGCTGGATTCTATTTGGTTTCCTAACCTGCTGTACAAGCCCATTCGTAGTGCCTACTATACCGTAAAAGGGCAGTTGGCCATGATGAAAAAGGATTACGCTGGTGCCGAACAGCACATGAAAAAAAGCCTTGACCTGGGTAGCCCGGTAAAAGAAGCAGAAGGGGCAAACAAATTACAACTAGGTATGCTGGCCATGCAAAAAGGCGATATGAAAGCAGGCGAAAGCTACATCCGGGCAGCTATTCGGGCTGGCATCCCTGATAAGGATGGGGCCGCTATGGCGTATTTGCAGATGTGCCAGATTTATATGCAACGCCGGGAGTTTCGTGCCGCAAAAGACTTTTTCCGCAAGGCCAAAGAGCAAAAGCCAAATAATGAAGAAGTGAAAAAACAGATTGTAGAACTGAACAAATACATCAGCCGCATACCGGGATAGCAGGGCAGCCGTTTAAGGTCTAAAGTTTAAGGTTTAAAGTTCTCCTATTCTGACTTTGCTGGTTTTCACATCAAGAGTGACCAAGTCCGGCGTTTTCTTCCCAAACGTTCCGATTCGTGTCACCACGAATCGGAACGCACCCAAACCTTACTTGCTGGTTTTCACATCACGGGTAGCATTCTTTTTACCGTTTTCTTTTTGGGCCAGGCAATTATCTATCCATTGAACTTATGCGGCGT
>CAXTDG010000501.1:0-4056 GCA_964242675.1 uncultured Chitinophagaceae bacterium | reverse complement strand
ATGAAGCTAAAGGCAAATAAATGCGTTCAATTATTACGGCTCTCCTGCCGACTGTTGACTGCCGACTAACATCTTATGGAATTTTTTCAGGGTTGCATCTTACCTGCACCGGCGCCGGTTTTACAAGTTCTTAATTAGTCTTTCTTAATCTGTAAAACCACAAAATCATGACAGCAGAACGCATCCTTCAGAGCGATGTACTGGACATTTTATTTGAAGACCGCAACAAAATGTACGGAGCGTATGAGCTTCGTCGTAGCTATCCCCGCCGTATTAAACGGGCCGTGGGTGGAATGTTTTTCCTGGTGGCGATTGCCAGCGCCGGCTACCTGTTTGGGTCGGGGAGAAATACAAATCAAAACACCGTATTTGACATAAATGATACTACCACCTTAGTTGATCTAACACCACCTAAAGAAGAACCCAAAGAGCCTGAGCAACCAAAGCCTATAGCTGTTCAGGATGTGGCAACAGTAAAAGATTTTGTCCCGGTAATAAAGCCAGATGAGCAAGTACCACAAACAGAAGTTCCACCAATGGATATGGTAGATTCTTCTGCTTATGGCGATGAAAATAAAACGGGAGAAGCAGTTGCCCCAGGTCAAAATGTTACTAGTGGCGACCAGGGCGGCGTACCGGGTGGCACTGGCGAAAGTAATGATAGTAAAGTGGCAGCTCCAGAACCCGTGATGCCTCCCGGCCCTATTGATATGCACCAGGCTGATGAGATGCCGGAGTATCCGGGTGGCACGCAGGCCCTCGTTCGCTATATGGTGAACAACCTGACCAGCGAACTGGAACCGGGCAACAAATACGTAATAAAAGCGCAGTTTGTAATTGATGAAGAAGGCAAGGTATCTGAGGCTACCATTTTAAGCAGTGATGATGCCAGCCTGAACCAGCAAGTATTAAAAACCCTTCGTAGGATGAAACAATGGAAGCCAGGCAAATATCATGGACGCAATGTAGCAATACGGTTTACTATGCCAGTTACGTTTATGGGGCCGGAAGAGTAATATAAATGAACAGTGAACAATGAATAACGAACAATACAGGAAACAACCAGCCTTTTTAGGAAGCCTATTTTTAATTGTTCACTATTCATTGTTCATTTAAAAATGCTTTAGGTTAAAGCAGCGTTAGAGTAAATGTGTAAACGCCGGTTTTTCCCTAATTTGGTCGGGTCTTTAAAAACGAATGCTTATCACAAAATGGATTTGAATCAACAACAGGCGGAAAAGCGACGCAAAAACTATATCCTTCGGCGGTCGGTGCTGGACTACGGCATGGGTATTGTCATTTTAGGCGTTGGTATAGTGGTGCTGTTTGCCGAAAAATTTGGTTTTACCTTGGTTATTGACAACCTAATGCGCTACCTATTTGTGGGTTTGTGTGTGCTGTATGGTGGTTTCCGTATTTACAGAGGCTACGCTAAACAATACTACAACGAAGACTGATTTTGCTATTTGTTACAACTGCTTCAAACAATGATGAGCTTAAAAATAAACCTGTTTATTATCTTTTCTTTTGCCACCAGCTTTTTGCTTTCGGGCTGTGGCAACGATGAGAACAAACCCAGCCAGTTCAACGATTCGCCAACGGAAGGCACCATACATGTTAGTGCTGATGAATCGTTCAAACCTATCATTGATTCACAGATCCAAGTTTATGAGTCGCAGCATCCAAAAGCACATATTATTGCCGACTATAAAAGTGAGGCCGATTGCTTCCGTGATATTTTGAACGATAGCACCCGTATGATTCTGGTAACACGCAACCCTACACAAAAAGAGTTTGAATTTGTAGAGCAGAAATATAAATACCGGATGCGAAACGGAAACCTGGCCTGGGATGCCATTGGTGTAGTAATAAATAAACAGTCGAAAGACAGCCTCTTTTCAATGACAGAGTTGAAAGCCATTTTAGCTGGTACAGATAGCCGGGGTTATAAAGCAGTATTGGATGGCCTGTCCGGTACCAGCAATGTGCGGTATGTGTTGGATTCTATATTAAAAGGTACGCCACTTGGTAAAAATGTGGAAGCTGCTCGTAGTAGCCAGGGTGTAATAGATTACGTAGGAAACGATCCGAAAGCCATTGGTTTTGTAGGTGTTACCTGGATTGGTGTAAAGGAAGATGCTGAACAACTTTCTTTTACTACCGATACAAGCAAAACCAAACTGGCGGCCCTGCAGTGCGATTCATGCGATGGACAACCGTATGTTTTGCCTTATTTGGCTAATATTGGCCGGTATCGTTATCCACTCATTCGGCCGCTGGTATACGTGTTGCGGGAGAATGGACAGGGTCTGGGAAGCGGCTTTTTAAACTTCCTGACTGGCGAAAAAGGGCAGCTTATTTTTAAACGAGCCTACCTGCTTCCTTCAAAACTACGTTTCGAAGTACGAGATATGAGTATTTCAGAACAGTAACATTTCTATTAAAGGTTTTCTAATATTGCAGCTAGAGTATAACCTTTCGATCTAACATTTGTCTCTATTAAGTAAATCTCTTCAAAAACAAAATCCTGGTAAACGATGAAAAAAGTATTTCTGGCTTCTGTATTAGCAATCGTTGCAATTGTGACTGTACAGGCACAATCTGTTGCTGATGCAGTGAAGGACATTTATTACGAAAAATACAAGTCGGCCGAAACCAAGTTAAAGCAATTAGTGAGTAGTAATTCCGGTGATGTAGATGCCCAGTATTGGTTAGGACAGGCCTATATTGACCAGGATAATTTGGCTGCTGCCCGCAGCACATACGCACAAGCAATGACTGCTACTAAGCAAGCACCATTAATAACAGTAGGCATGGGCCATGTAGAATTATTGGAAGGTAAAGCTGCTGATGCACGTGCTCATTTCGACGCTGCCCTGGCTGCTACTAATAACAAAAAAGGTGGTGATGTAAAAATCCTTACCGCTGTTGGACGGGCTAATGCCGATGGTGATAGCAAAACCGGTGACCCGGCTTATGGTATTGACAAATTGCAAACTGCGGCTAAACTAGCCCCAACCGATCCTGATATTCAGGTATTGCTGGGTATAAGTCAATTGAAGCGTGGTCCAGAATATGGTGGTGCTGCTAAGCAGGCTTTTGATGCTGCTCTGGCTGTTGATCCTAAATATGCAAAAGCAAAGCTTCGGAATGCCCGTATTTTTATTAGTCAGAATAATCCGACGATATTTCTACCGCTTTTAACGGAGGCTACTACTGCAGATCCAACTTATGCGCCTGCCTATCTGGCCCAGTATAACTATTATTCTCGTCGGGATGTAAACCAGGCAAAAACTGCCTTAGACAATTACATTAAATATGCTGAGAAGGATTGTGAAACAGACTTCTTTTATGCAGATTACCTGTTACAAGCTGGTCAGCGGGATGCATCTTTGGCAAAAGCAAAAGAAATAGAAGCTGCTTGCCCAGCCGCAAACTTTGCTAAAATCAACAAGCTTTACGCAATCATCTATGAACGTAATGGTGATTCATTGCAGGCGAAAAACTACTTGGACAAATACCTGCAACAGGAAGTTCCGGCCAAGCTTACTTCTGATGATTATGTTACTGCTATTGGCCTATATTCTAAATTTCCTGAGGACTCAGCTAAAGTTCAAAATGCATTAGATAAGGCTTTGTCGCTTGATACATCGGTAAATGGCAAACTGAAAATCTTAAAAGATATTGCTGCAAGTTTTGCTACTCAGCTAAATTACACAGGCCAGTACAGTGCTTTGAAACGTGCCAACATAATTCGCCCCGACACTACTGCCACCGGCTATTTTACCTATGGAAATGCTGCTGTTAATGCTAAAGCATTCTTAGATGCAGATACTATTGCTCAAGCCTATATTCAGCAACATCCTGAACAGCCACAAGGCTATGCTATCAGAATAAAAGCAACCACTTTGGCTGACGCTGACACATCAAAAGGCACAGCTATTCCGGCCTTGAACCAGTATATCAGTTTTTTGAAAGCAGATACTGCTAAAAATAAAAGCCGCATCATTACCTATTATGGCTACCAGATTTATTACTATGTAAATAAATCTAAAG
>CAXTDG010000500.1:0-4081 GCA_964242675.1 uncultured Chitinophagaceae bacterium | reverse complement strand
CATCAATGCGGTAGTGGGTAAGCTTAATCTTCTTTGCGCTGATGCCTGCTACTGACACGGTGATTTGTGCAGTATCGCCTTTTATATCCGCATCGTGGTAATTCCAGATCAGCACGGCTGCCGATTTTTTGTCTTTGGATGCCAGTACACCTATATCGGTCGGTTGCCGCCGAATACCTGAATCCAACGCCTCCTGCAACGGATATTGGCGGTTACTAGTGGCTTGTATTTTCTGGCCGGTCATCATGCCCAACATCCGAAAAACATTGAGTACCGGTTTGTCTACGCCATTAGTGGCCAGATCACGAAAGCCATAGAACCAGGGCTGGTCTTCAAACTCGAACGACCAGTTGACTGCACCAATTAAGTTGGCTCCGTATTTTTCTATCAGTTCATATTCCCGTGCCAGCGATGCGGCCGTGTAACTGCTGTACATGGTGCCATTGCGATACGCATTTTGCGGATCGGTAGCCATGCCGCAGGCGGCACAACCTTCGGGGTCGCTTTCACCCACAATTATGGGCAGCGCTTTCAGCTGCGGATAGGTTTGTATTAGTTTTAAATTGTTATTGTAATTCTGTAGCTGGTTGCGTATGCCCATCACTACCGTGCCATTCACCACCTTAGGCGAACCCTTTGCATGAAAAAGAATGGCATCCAGCGGGGAGCCTATTTTGCCGGTAACATAATTGGTATCGTACAGGCAATGCTTCAAAAAAGCGTCGAGCCATTTCATAGCGCCACCTGTTGAGTTGCAACCGCCAATACGGGCCGTTGGTAAGGCTCTTTTTACACCGTCGGCAGCATAGTCGTACAGTTTAAGGAAATCTTCCCGGCTGCCTTTCCAATAGTAGCCGTCTGGTTCGTTCCATACTTCCCAGTACCAGCTTTCTACTTCCTTTTGCCCGTAGCGGCTTACGCAGTGCTTCACCCATTCGTAGGCCAGGTTGCCCCATTTGGTATAGTCTTTTGGCGGATAGGCCCAGCCGGTAATAATTTCGGGGTAAGGCGTTCCTGGCTTCCAGTGGTGGCGATAGGGTTGCGGGTGGCTACTTAGTGCTTCGGGCATAAACCCAATCTGTGCCAGCGGCTTCATACCCCGCTGCACGTACGTATCAAAGATGCTGTCTACAATGCGCCAATTGTACACCGGGTTTCCAGTAGCATCTTCTGTGTAGGCATTGGTGCTGCCCCATTTCAGCGCCGGGCTGCCATCGCCACTTACCAGCAGGCTATGTGCCCGCACATACACCGGCACCGGGCTCAGCGCTGCAATTTCGCTCAATAATTTTTTGCCGTCTTTCATGTAGGTATAGTTTGGCTCGTCGTAGCCAAACCAGGCCCAGATGGGTTTCATTGGGCCAGTGGGTTCATCTAAATGAACCTGTACAGAAGCAGTATCCGGTACTTGGCCGTAAGAAACAGCGCTTAGCAAAAAAGCGATGGTAAGGCAGCAAATTCTTATCATGCTGCAAATAACGAGAATCGGAATTACTGCTGAAAGAATTGTAGGGCCAATGGAAAAGAGCAGCATAAATACTACCCCTAAATTTCGTGAATGAAAATAGGAGAGAAGCTACAAAACAAGAGGACAGAAAACCAGCGAAAAAAAGCGTTGTTTTAGAAGAAGCTTAATGATACAAAGGAAATTGTAAGCTGCTTTGTGGTAGCATCTTGTTCACACCGTGGCAACACTTTTCCAGCAACAAAAAAACTGTTGCCAACATGTTGTTGCCAGTAGTGGCAATAACCTGTTCTTTAAATAAAAAGTGTTGCCACTTTTTCTGGGAGGATCATTAAAAAGTTCATACATATTGCTTTCTTTCCCGCAGGGTCTCCGGTTCTCTGATCCTACGGATTCATTACAGTTTTCGTATCCTTATTTGTGGGTTGCTTGAATTATTTTGAAGCATGAAGCAAGTCCGTAGGGTCAGAGTGCTGGAGACTCAGCGGGTAAAAATGGCAAAACAAAACGGAGAGCAAGAACATTGAATGCCTCTTTGTAGCGATATTGGAAGCTCACAAACAGAAGCTATTCATATCTCTTACCAACTGAAATACGGGACAAGCTGTGCGTCGGGATGACATCTTGGGTCATCAAATTCCGAGTTTGTTATCCCGACGAAGGAGGGAACTGCTCTTCAATAGTTCAGTATTTCGAATAAAATACTGCCATCCCAAATTATCAACGAGCAGATACCTCCTTCGTCGGCATGACAAAATTTTAATCAGCATTCTTTGAGTTGTCATCCCGACGATAGGAGGGATCTGCTCTTCAACAATTCAGCTCTCCAAATTAGTTGCAGCCATTCAGAAGATTTCATCCATTATATGCTTCGTTCCTCAGCATAACAAGAATGTTGATCGGCACTCTTTAAATTGTCATCCTAACGACAGGAAGGATCTGCATCAGGCATTTTTTTGAGCTAGTTACACACAGGTAAATTTTAAATGAAGGCAATACTTCATTTGCAATGCAGTATTTTATGTTCTTTGTTTTCAGTAAGCATTTATTGTACATGTACTACCCACATTGATTAATATAAAACCGTCAGTGTATTGCTGCCTGCAACCCTTACAGTAGCGCCGGGCTTTACATTCAAACTCCGGATCGTTACGTTAGAATTAATAATAACGGTTCCTGAATTGATGGTTACATCTGTATTAGCATCCGGCACCATCCCACAGCTCCAGTTGGCAGCATTTTCCCAGACAGTACTTATGGCGCCACTCCATTTATTGGCAAATTGCAGGATAAAAATATTGCTGTTCACAGTACCTGCTACGCATTTATATTGGTAGCCGTACCAGGACGAAGGAATATTGTTCAATTGTAGAACAGCCGTATTTGTTCCGGCATAGTTAGCATTGTTCGTTAGGTTTATAAACCCACTACCGGTATTTACCTGCCACTGGTAGGAAGCACCGGTTACATTGGATGAAACACTTGCATTAGCTATTGGTGGGCAAAGTAGCAGTGGTATGGGCTCGCCAATAGCATTCCTGAAAATGTTGATGCGGTTATTATTATTATTCGCCGAAACAATATCCGGTTTACCATCACTATCAATATCATCAATACTAATCGGCCCCGGAATATTACCGGCAAAATTTACGGCTGGTGCAAACGTGATTGTGTCTGGTGCTACAGAAGTATTTTTAAAAATAGAAAACACGTTGCTTATGCCATTATTCGCCACACACAAATCAGGTTTGCCATCGCCATCAAGATCGCCTACAGCCATTTTGTAAGGCACAAAGCCTAACGACCTGTTTACTACTCCGGCAAACGAAATATTTCCGCTCGTACTTGTATTTCTTAATATTGAGAGTGCAGATGACTGCGTATTTAGTTCGGCAATATCCAATCGTCCGTCACCATCAAAGTCCGACACGATACCTGTACCAGTAGCTCCCACTCGGGAGAATAACATCGTTTCAGGCGCAAACGACATACTACCAGCAGTTCCTATGTTTTTAAATATGGAAATTTTATTGGCAAAAAGTATAACGATATCCGGCTTGCCATCACCACTAAAATCTTCTACCAGTAATTCACCACTGTTTTCAAAAGCTGACAACGTTGAAACCTCAGCAACCGTTATAGGTAAACTATATGCATTTGATCCGTTGGCATTATTGTTTCGACAAACCAATACTTTGGAATCATAATTCGATTTGATAACTATATCTGGTCTGCCGTCCTGGTCAATATCTGCCGTTTGTATTCGGGCCTCTGTTACAGGAGTGGTTAAGAAAAAATCTGATACAAGTGAAAGGCTGCCTGGCGTGCTGGTATTTTTATAAACAGCTACAGGTATCAAATCATTGCGGGTACTTACTGCAAAATCCGGTTTACTGTCGCCGTCCATGTCCCTTATTTTAATACTGCTCCCTCCACCCTGTGGCTGAACAATCCCGGAACCGAATGAAATATTTGTACCGTTACTGGTATTTTTCAGAACATTTGTTTTTAGGGTATTACCATCATAAATATTTATAGCAAGGTCCGGTTTGCCATCCATATCCATGTCGCCAGTACCAATAGTTATTATACCGATGATACCCAGCGCTGTAGTAC
>CAXTDG010000499.1:0-4083 GCA_964242675.1 uncultured Chitinophagaceae bacterium | reverse complement strand
GCACAGCTCCGCTCTCAACACCACTATACACAATGGGATATACCGCTGATTGTGGGTTACGAATTTGGCGGCGAGAATATCCGGCTCAACGCCAATGCAGGCATTATTACCAATATCCGTTCGGGCTATAGCGGCGAAATGATTGCCGATAGTATCCAGCAAATTATTGACATCAATAATTATAAAGGAGGTCCTGTTTACCGAAAAACGGTTGGCTTTAGTTTGTCTGCAGGGCTCAGCATTCTGAAGCCTTTATCAGCAAAAGTGAGCCTGCTGATAGAGCCACATGCCCGGATTGGGCTAGGAAATACGACCAACAGCCAGACCTGGTTCAGCCAAAAAAACAGCACCTGGGGATTGAGCCTCGGCCTGCGTTACAAATTTGGCGGCAGCAGGCAACGCATTTACTAATCATAGCCTCTCTCTTATTATTACCCAATTACTGAATGAAGTTTTTCCTTTCCATTTTATTGGCAGCACTGCTACTAACCAGTTGCGAAAAAAGCATTGAAAATTTCGATGGAAATCCGGTTGCAACTGCTGATACAATTTGGGCTACTACTAACTCCGCAACGCTGGAAATTAACCAGCTTCAGCAGGCACTTATACGGCCAAGTGTTATAGATTCTTTTTCTTTACAAACAGGTGCTAACATTCAAACTTCGAATGGCTTAAGGGTAGAAATTCCGGCAAATGCTTTTGCGGGCAATACCACAGGCACAGCCCAGGCTGAAATTAATTTTCTGCATACTAAAGGCGATTTTATCCGCTTCGGTAAGCCAACTACCAGCGATGGAATGGTGCTGCAAACAAAAGGTTCATTGTATATCAACATTACCAAAAGCGGCCAACCCTTGGCGCTGCAAACTGGCAAAACGCTCAGCATTGTTGTAGCTGATAGTTTACCTACATCCTCAATGAAAGCTTATAATGGTGAAGCACCTTCTACTGCTGGCTTTGGCGTTTTCAACTGGCGGCAAAATGATAGTCTTACTCCTTTACCCATTACATCAGGTTATCAACTGCGGAGTAATCGCCAGCAGTGGCTTAGCCTTGCTTCAGGGCTAGATACCGTTTCGCAAAAATCACGGGTTGTGCTGAGCATGTCGGCTATTTACACCAATGCCAATACGTTGGCTTTCATCGTTTTCAAGAATACTGCTTCTGTAGTGCAGTTCACGCCAGATGCAGGTAACCGCATCTGGCTGGCCGAAAAAATACCGGCTGGTAAAGAAGTTATCTACGTAACGATCACAAAAAAAGGAAGCGACTATTGGTTAGGTACACATGAAATGACGACTGCCTTTAACCAGAACGTTCACATTACCCCGCAAAAAAAATCTTTACAGGCCATTAGCGATTTTCTCGACACTTTGTAATTTCTTTACTTTATCATATTGTTATGCCTGCTTTTATGAGCAGGCATTCTTATTGAAAGGAGACGATACAGTAGCAATCCATCGTTAAGGTTGGAACGCTAATACCATAAAAAGTTATTTTTGCAACATGAATAGTGATTTGATGCCAGTACGGGTAGCCGTGCTGGATTTATATGAAGGACATGCCAATCAGGGAATGCGGTGCATCCGTGATTTGGTGAAATGCTTTGGACAAGCTAACAACCTTAATTTGACTTATAAGGAATTTGACGTTCGCTCGAAAAACGAAGTGCCCGATCTTTCGTACGATATATACATCAGCAGCGGTGGCCCTGGCAGTCCGTTAGCCACGGAAGGCAGCGAATGGGAAAGCCATTATTTTAATTGGCTGGATAGCGTTGAGATGTTTAATGCTGATGATGCCAACCCGGTAAAGAAACAGGTTTTCTTTATTTGCCATTCTTTTCAGTTGGCCTGTCGACATTACAAAATTGGTCATGTTAGCAAACGTAACTCTACTTCGTTTGGCGTATTCCCTATGTACACTAATGAGCAGGGGGCGGAGGACCCAATATTTTCCGCCCTAAAAGATCCTTTTTATGCGGTGGATAGCCGGGACTACCAGGTAACGGAGCCAGATGATATGCTGCTGAATGATATGGGTGCTAAAATACTGGCAATAGAAAAAGAACGTCCGCACAAACCGGAGTACGAAAGAGCTATAATGGCCGTTCGGTTCAACGACTATTTCATTGGTACGCAGTTTCACCCGGAGGCCGATGCTATTGGTATGCGGATGTATCTGCAAACCGATGAACGTAAGAAAACGGTAATAGATAATCACGGCGAAGCCAAATGGGCCAGCATGGTAGAGCAATTAGGCGACCCTGATAAAATTCTGTACACCCAACATCATGTGCTACCTAATTTTTTGCGGCTGGCAGTACATCAGATGCATGCTATGGCAATAGCGTAGGTTATTTTTCAAAGGGGTTTGATTTGGGGTTCATCCTCATATCTCGTAGCAGTAAGAGCTTGACAGCATTTGAATTGAATGAATAATAAACACGGTTATGTTTTCCAATGGGTGTGCTTCGCACCCATTTCTTTTTTGCGGGCATTCCTGTTTCTGGATATTTAGCTATATGCTCAACCTTGGCTTCAAGTTGTCTGACAAAATTATCTGAAACTTTTTTCGACCATTCGTTTTCTAGATAGAACAGTAACGATTCTAAGCTTTTGTCAAATCCCTTACTGGAAATTATCTTTCTTTCCATGCCTGTAGTTTTTCTTTCATTTCTTCCCATGTAATGTATTCTCCTCTCTCAATCTCATCCTCAGCCTGTTGTATCTGTTTCCATTCTTCCTCCGTCAGGTCGTCTTCCTCTTCTTCCGTATCGGCTAGATAGGCTTCGGCATCCTCCATCAGCATTTGCAGTTTGGCTTCATCGTCTATGCTATCTACCAAAGCATGTAGCTGTTGTTTTAGTTCTTCTTTCATGCAAATAAATTTCAGCATGAAGTTAGCTTCCTTACTGTACTTTTCAACCGCAAAATTGAAACTGTATGGTACCTGCTATCCGCTCTGCTTACAACGCTGCCTTTACGCCAGAACACTATAAAGCCTACTTAGACGAATTACTAAATGTGCACCCCGGCGACTTAGTTTTTCGGGTGGCCGAAACGCCCATTTTCGTTGACCGGGCTTTTAAAGACAAACTAATTGAGGGGTGCGAAGCCATTGTAGATGTGATAGCACGGCCCGACTTTAAGGAGCTGACAGCCCGTGCTATTCCTGCTGATGCCAACGTGCCTAACGAAGACGATGTATGCCGCCTGCTCACCTTCGACTTTGGCGTATGCGAAGGCGAAAATGGAGAACTGGTACCGCAACTCATTGAAATGCATGGTTTCCCCACTCTGTTTGCCTACCAGATTCTGGATACGGAGATTACCAGTAAATACTTCGATATACCGGATGGCTACGACTCCTACCTCAGCGGCCTTGATAAAGAAAGCTATACCGCTTTGCTGAAAGATATCATCGTGGGAAAGCACAACCCCGAAAACGTAGTGCTGATGGAAATATACCCCGACGAGCAAAAAACCCGAATCGATTTTCGTTGCACAAAAGATTACCTGGGTATTGAAACCGTTTGTATCACCAAGATAAAAACAGACGGAAAGCAGCTGTACTATGAAAAAGACGGTCAGCGGATTGATATTAAACGCATTTACAACCGGGTCATTTTTGATGATTTGCAAAAGCAGGAATTACCGGAAGGCACCATTGACATGACCCAAGACTGGGACGTAGAATGGGTACCGCATCCATCTTGGTTTTACCGCATTAGCAAGTACACGTTGCCGTTTATCAAAAGCCCGTTTGTACCCGAAACCCGTTTCCTGAATGAAGTAACGGAGACACCTGCCGACCTGGAAAATTATGTATTAAAACCACTCTTCTCATTTGCTGGCCAGGGAGTAATTATTGATGTTCAACCGGAAGATGTTACCAATATAAAAGACCCGGAAAATTGGATATTGCAACGCAAGGTAAAATATGCGGATGCTGTGCAAACGCCAGACATTCCTGCCAAAGCAGAAATCCGCATTTTCTATTTTTGGAAAGAAGGCGAAGCCCGCCCCATCCCTACGCAAAACCTGGCCCGCCTGAGCAAAGGCAAAATGATTGGTGTACGCT
>CAXTDG010000498.1:0-4104 GCA_964242675.1 uncultured Chitinophagaceae bacterium | reverse complement strand
CAACGGCGTTGATGGCATTGACTTCGATAGCAAAGGCAACTTGTACACAGGTTTGTTTGGCGATGGCATGGTCTATAAAATAACCTTCAAATCGGACGGCAGTTTGCAAAAGAAAGAAGTGCTGGTGGCCAAAGGCCCGGTGGCTAGTGTAGATGGTTTTGTAATTGACCGCAAGACCGATAAACTCTACATCTGCGATGCCAAGAAAAACGCTATCAAAGTGGTATCAGCAGCGGATGGTTCGGTAAGTACGCTTTGGGAAAATGGCGATACCGACGGCAGCAATGGTTTGCTAGATCAACCGGCGGAAGTGCTGCTGACAAAGGATAACAAACTCATCATTTCCAGTTTCGATAAGCCTATGGGCAACCAGTTTATCAACAAAAAATACGACAAGCCAAACACCGTTTCAGTTATTACGCTGAAGTAATTTTTATAAAAAAGCCTGCTCGTAAATACCCGCTGTTGGGTATAAACAGGTGAAAGCCTTTCATGTACCTTGCCGCAAACCAGGTAAGCATGAAAGGCTTTTTCTTTTTTCTCTTTGCTACAATTTTTGCATCGGTTGCAACTCTTGCCCAATCCAACGTAGCTGCTACAGATATTACGATGCAGCGGGTTCCTTTTGCCTGCAATTTTTTTGGCAGTACAGCTACCTACAATCCACCTGCGGCTTCTGCCGTTACCGACGCTAATGCAGAAAGCTGGATGCGGGATATGATTAACCGAATCACCAGCGTAGCTGGCGTTCACAATCGCTTTTTTCTACGGGCATTAAAATCATACAACAACTGTTCGGCTATCTGTTTTGGTAATGATATCGGGCAGGATCGCTACATCCAGTTCGACCGGGATTTCCTGGAAAAATACCAGTTGCAAACCCGCAACAAATGGTTTGTAGTAGGAGCGGTGGCACACGAAATAGGGCATCATCTCAACGGCCATTCGCTGGATGGCATTGGCAGCAGACCACAAAAGGAATTGGAAGCAGATGAATTTGCTGGATTTGTCATGCAAAAACTGGGTGCTCCGCTGAGTGATGCTCAGAACATTTTCAGTTTCTTAAACGATACAGAAGGGCCGCCTACGCACCCGATAAAGCAAAAGCGATATAGTGCCATCAAAAAAGGTTGGGACAAAGCAGCTGGCCTTACCACTTTTGAAACCCTTGCTTTCGATGATGCCGATGTACGAGACTTTGCGGTACGCCACTTAGCCGCAGCCCGCAATACCGACGACCTGAACCTGCGGATGAAATACATCAACGCAGCGTTGGCCGATGTGCCGGAGTATGCAGAAGCCAT
The DNA here is from genome assembly GCA_964242675.1 of uncultured Chitinophagaceae bacterium. Classification (GTDB taxonomy): domain Bacteria; phylum Bacteroidota; class Bacteroidia; order Chitinophagales; family Chitinophagaceae; genus JAZKFT01. Next base: position 2,800 of record CAXTDG010000498.1, on the reverse strand, counting down.
CAGCGAAAAAGGGCTGGTGTTTTTAGCACAAAATAAGATGGACAGTGCGTTTTATTATACCCGAAAAGCAATAGACCTGGAACCTCGGATAGGTTTACTTTACCTGAACTTGGCAAAGGTTTTTTACTACACCGGCGCTTCCGACCAGTCGCAAAAAGCCCTGCAACTTGCCTTGAAATATAAACCAATACTTCCCGAAGCCTACCTGTTTATGGGCGAAGCAGCTATGGCAAAAAAAGACTATGCTGATGCAGCACTGCAATACGAAGTTGCCTATCGCATGGCCCCAGCAAGTGATTATTTACTGGCAGAAATATTAGCGGGTAGGGCTATGGCCCGCTATCAGTTAGCCTTGTACACCCAGGCTTTTGAAGATATAAGTGCAGCCCGCAAACTAAACCCGGATAACAACCGGGTAAAGCTGTTTTATGAACCGTACAAAACCAGGGCTGGTAAATAACAAAACGGTTATTAAAAGGCTGCTGAACTCGAGGCATCAGCTCACCTGCTATTCCCTACCTTTAGCCGATGCCGCAGCAGGTGAGATTGTCCGAATTAATTAGTGAAATACAGGAAACGATTGAGGATCGTTTTGAAAGCGAAAGCTTTTGGGTAATGGCAGAAATAACCGACGTACGCCGGCTTCCGCAGAAACAATGGTGCTTTCTAAAATTGATAGAAAAAAGCGGCAGCAGCATTACCGCCAGCATTGATGCTGTATTTTGGTCAAATGGATACGCTGAAATACTGAAGTTTGAAAAAGCTACCAAAACCACCTTCGAAAATGGACTGGAAATTACCTGCCGGGTTCGGGTTCGCTTCAATGCCCGTTTTGGATTAAAGCTGGACATTTCCGAAATTGACACTGCTTTTATTCTGGGCAAAATAGAACTGGAGCGGCAGCAAACCCTGGAAAGGCTAGTGCAGGAAAATGGGGAAACTATCCGGCTAATAGATGGCATCTATTACACGTATTCTAAAAGCTTACCGCTGCCATCAGTCATCCAACGCATTGCTCTCATAACCGCAGCCAACTCCGATGGGCAGCGGGATTTCAAAAAAGAGCTGGAGCACAATCCATATGGTTATGCCTTTGCGGTAACCGAATACCTGACACAGATACAAGGCGATACCGCAGCAGTATTAATGCGGCAATTATTGCAGCAAATTGCCGCAACACCACAGGCTTTCGACGCAGTGGCCATTGTAAGAGGCGGAGGTTCGCAAACCGATTTCAAACCGTTTGAGGATTATGAATTGTGTCGCACCATTGCTGCATTTCCCATCCCGGTTTTCACTGGCATTGGCCACGATAGCAATACAAGTATTGCCGACCTAATGGCTAGGCAGCACAAAACGCCCACTAAAGTTGCGGCCTACATCGTAGAGCACAACATGCAGTTTGAAGCCGAAATGGAAGGACTGAAAGAACGGTTTTTCCTACAGGTAGAACGCAAGCTGGAACAGGCCCGTAACAACCTGAAGGAACTAAAACGGGTCATTAAAAGCAGCAGCCCCCAAACCATCCTGGCCAGGGGTTTTGCCATCGTAATGCAAAAAGGAGTCATCATCACCGACCCGGAAAAAATTGGCGAAGATGCCATTATCCAAACCCTGCTACGCAACCAGGTAATTGATAGCGTGGTAGTAAATAAAACCATTCAAAATGACGGAGCTAACCTATAAAGAAGCCTTTACCGAACTGGAAAAACTGGTAGATGCCATCGAAGACGATACCATTCAACTCGACGACCTGGCCGAAAAAATAAAACTGGCCAACGAATACATCCGCCTCTGCGAAGTAAAACTACGAACCATAGAAACCGATGTGCAAGCAGCAAGCGAAAACCGTGAATCGTAAATCGTTCAAAAATTTTGATCCTGCTTGCAGGTATTTGTCTTCCGGTCTTTCGGACTATTCCTGGTTTTTACATCACTGGTGGCCTGGTTCGCCGGTTTCTTTTTTGAGCCCGGCTTTTATCTATCTATTGAACTTTTACGGCGATAGCACCGTTCAAGGCTAGTGCTACTATTGAGCATTCCAGGTTCTATCTCTTCAACTAAATTTTACTCACAAAAAATTATGTCTCAGCTATTTTCTCCGCTAACTATAAAAGACGTCACTTTCAAAAATCGCATTGTCATTTCGCCCATGTGCCAGTATTCTTCAGAAGATGGATTTGCCAACGATTGGCATTTGGTTCATTTGGGTAGCCGGGCAGTAGGCGGTGCGGCACTCATCATTCAGGAAGCTACCGCCGTGTCGCCGGAAGGCCGCATAACACCAGGCGATATGGGCCTATGGAAAGACGAGCACATCGAAAAACTACAGCAGATTACAAACTTCATACATCAGCAAGGCAGCGTAGCCGGAATACAACTGGCACATGCAGGTCGCAAAGCCAGCCACACCGCTCCGTGGCAAGGTGGCCGGGAAACAAAACTTGCCGACGGCGGCTGGCAAACTGTTGCTCCTAGCGCTATTCCATTTCATCATTCCGAAGATGCCCCGGCAGAACTAACTAAAGAAGGAGTTGAAAAAGTAAAAAGGGACTTTGCTGCCACTACCAAACGAGCCTTAGCTGCCGGGTACAAAGTGGTAGAAATTCACGGAGCACATGGTTACTTATTACATGAATTTTTATCGCCACTCAGCAATCAGCGTACCGACGAATACGGTGGCCCGTTCGAAAACCGCATTCGTTTCCTATTAGAAATAGTTGAAGCCGTACAAACAGAATGGCCGCAAAATTTGCCGCTTTTTGTTCGCATCAGCGCTACCGACTGGACCGAAGGCGGC
>CAXTDG010000497.1:0-4107 GCA_964242675.1 uncultured Chitinophagaceae bacterium | reverse complement strand
CAGTCGATGTTTAAAGATTATTCCAATAAGGTGAAAAATGTCGCAGACACCTCCAACACCGTTTATCCTGAAAGAGTCTGACATACCTTATGGGGCTGGGGGTTGAGATTACACCAGATCTATATCAAACTGCACCAGGTTCACAAACTGTTGTATCCGCTCATCTATTTCTTTTTTAGTAATTTCCTGCAAACGTTCCGGACCAAATTTTTCCACACAAAAAGAAGCCATGGCACTGCCTACGATAATGGCCGTTTTCATATTCTGAAAGCTAATGTCTCCTGTTTTTGCCAGGTGGCCCATAAAGCCTCCGGCAAATGTATCGCCGGCACCGGTAGGATCGAATACATCTTCTAACGGCAGGGCAGGTGCAAAAAATACATGATCGCCATGAAACAGCAAAGCACCATGTTCTCCTTTTTTGATAATCAAAAATTGGGGGCCCATTTCCAGTACTTTTTTAGCTGCTTTTACCAGTGAGTATTCGCCGCTCAACTGGCGTACTTCACTATCATTTACCAGCAGCACATCTACCATTGTCAGTACCTGCTTTAAATCGTCCATGGCTATCTCCATCCAAAAATTCATGGTATCCAGCACAATCAGTTTGGGGCGGGTTTTCAGCTGCTCAATTACCTGTTGCTGTAGTTTAGGCATCAGGTTGCCCAGCATTAAAAATTCAGCTCCCTGGTAGCTATCCGGCACCTGCGGATTAAAATCGGCCAGTACATTTAAGTCTGTTACCAGTGTATCCCGGGTATTCATATCCATATGGTAGCGGCCGCTCCAAAAAAAAGAGGGCTTATCTGCTACTCTTTCCACACCATCCGTCATTACGCCACGGCGGTTCAGATCATCGATAATAGCAGGGTCGAAATCATTACCTACAATGCTTATCTGCTGTACAGGTTTTATAAAATTGCTGGCAGCATAAGCTACGTAGGTAGCGCTGCCGCCTACTATTTTTTCGGTTTTACCAAAAGGCGTTTCAATAGCATCATAGGCCATCGTGCCTAATACAATTAGCGACATAAAGGGGATTTTTTTAAACGCTGCAAACGTAGGGTTCCTTTACCACATAGGGATAGAAAGTAGTCAGCAGTCAGCAGTCAATAGCCGGCAGTCGGCAGAGAACAATTGGCAGTCAGTAGATGACCTAAGTCGAATGCAGGACTTAACACCTATGGGCACTGTATTTCCTGCTGACTGCTGACTACCGACTGCTAACTGTTGACTGCTGACTATTGACTGCTATCTCTTATATTCTTGTATTCCTATGTGAATCTTATGTGAACCTTATGTTCCTATGTGGTGAAAAGACACTAACACTTGTTAGCATCCTTTATTTTTGCGGTGGCTATGGCAAAAATCTCAACTACCGACACTTCTAACCGCAAAGAAATCATTCAAAAAACCGCTGCTGCTCTTTTTCGGCAAAAGGGTTACAATGCTACCAGTATGCGGCATCTGGCTGAGGGTATTGGTATTGAGGCTGCCAGCCTGTACAACCACATCAACAGTAAGGAAGAGTTGCTACGGGATATTTGCTTTACTGTAGCTAATGATTTTGTGGCACACATGGATGGCGTAGAAAACAGTAACCTCACCCCCGTTGCACAGTTAGAAGAACTGATCCGTTTTCATATACGTATGCGGCTGGAACGGTTGGAGGAAGTAGCCGTTAATAATAATGAGTGGCGACACCTGAAGGAGCCACATCTTACCGAATTTGTACAACTCCGCCGCTTTTATCAGAAACGCTGGGAGGCCATTATTGAAAAAGGAATTGAGCAAAAACTGTTCAAGCCGGTAAATACCTATGTAGCTGTACTTACGATACTGGCCTCCGTACGCAGTGTGGAGTTTTGGCAGCGCAACAAACGAAACGTAACCGCCGAACATTTGGAAAATGATATTGTAACCATGCTAACCAGCGCTATGGCAATTAGCAAATTAGCCAATGTGCAAATGTGACAATGAATACAAATACATTGGGCAGTAGGAAAAAGCCCGGCATAAATCATCAATCATCATACTACTACGGTTTTCCATTTGCTAATTTGCATATTTGCTAATTTGCACATTAAGTTATGTCCGTTACTTTTTACCCACTTACTATTAAAAAAATTCAGCCTGCTGGCGCAGATTGTATTCGCCTTTGGCTGGATGTGCCGGAACACCTGAAGGAAACTTTTTCGTATAAGCAGGGGCAATACATCACACTGCGTACACACATCAACGGACAGGAAGTGCGGCGAACCTATAGCCTTTGCAGTAGCCCGCTAAGTGGGCAATGGCAGGTAGCCATCAAACAAATACCCGAAGGCATTTTTTCTCATTATGCAGCTACTGTTTTAAAAAAAGGCGATGTGCTGGAGGCCTTACCGCCTAATGGACGCTTTTACACCGAACTGAACCCGGCCCATACCAAACGGTATATGGCTTTTGCAGCCGGTAGTGGCATTACGCCCATCCTGTCTATTATTGAAACAACGCTTCGTACCGAGCCGGGCAGCAGTTTTACACTGGTGTACGGCAACCGCAACCGGGGTAGTATTATTTTTAAAGAAGCATTAGAGGCGCTGAAAAACCGCTACCTCAGCCGCTTTACGCTGCAATACGTTTTTAGCCAGGAGAAAACCGACATACCCCTGCAACAAGGCCGTATTGATGCTGAAAAGTGCAGCGTTATTTTTAACCGGCTGGTACAGGCCACTTCTATTGATGCCTATTTTTTGTGTGGCCCGCAGGAAATGATTTTTACTGTAAAAAACTACCTGGAAAGCCAACAGGTGGACAGCCGCAATATTCATTTTGAACTGTTTACCGCAGGCAAGGCCGGGCAGGTAGCAGCTATCAAAAGAGCGGTTTTCTCTTCTCATAAATACAGCACCGTTACCTTAAAATTAGATGGCATTGCTTCTACTTTTCCACTGGCTTTTGATGGAGATAGTATTTTGGATGCGGCTATGCAGCAAGGTGCCAACCTGCCGTATGCCTGCAAGGGTGGTGTATGCTGCACCTGTAAGGCCCGCCTTACCCACGGCGAAGTAGTAATGGATGTAAATTATGGCCTTGAGCCGGATGAGATAGCCGCCGGTTTTATCCTAACCTGCCAAAGCCACCCGGTAACGGAAAACGTAACGGTTGATTTTGATGCGGTGTGATGGTGAATCCTAAACCTGCTTACCGGCAGGCAGGTCATCACTCGTAGATGGGACTTCAATTTTACTATCTATTATTAATCTTATCAATCCTCATTTGCCATTAGTTGTCAAACAGGCAAACGCATAAGCATTATAAACAATGTGAATAAACCCTAATTTTTGTGCAGTTTTCCCCACCTGGCTACCATTATGTCCATGTCTTGTTACCTTATCATTAATAATCCTCCTTTCCTGGTGTAGAAATACACTTGTCCACACAAATTCCCCATTTTTACAAAAGTTGAGGAGCAATACCCCAGATCGTTTCTTTTTTTGAAAATTTTCGCTATATAGATCGCTTGTTTTACGTTGGTATGTAAATGGCATATTTTTTTATAATTAGTCTTTAGTAACGCTCAACAAACGGTAAATCCTGATTTTCCCAATTAGTAGTTAGCCTCTCTTATCAAATAAAAATCCATTGACCTCCGGGCATGGGTTTTTCATATTTCCCTATACTTCCTATTTTTTAATTTACCATTCTGGTTCATACAATTAAGACAACGTAAAACAACTTCCTGCGAGATATGAAAAAGAGAGTAGCCATCATCAGCGAACAGGCATCGCCACTTACACAGCCCGGCCACAGCAATAGCCAGGGTATTTATGTAGCCGAATTAGCCAGGAACCTGGTAAAACAACGGTTTTGCGTAGATGTATTTACCCGTAAAGACGATGCCTCATTAGCCGATATGGTTGGTTGGATGCCTGGCGTTCAGGTTATTCATTTACCTGCAGGCCCGGCTTTGCAAATTGAAGATGCTGACCGCCTGGGTTTTATGGGCGAATTTACTAACCAGATGCTGGGCTATATCCGCCGGGAACATGTAACGTATGACCTGGTTCATGCCAGCGGTTTTACCTCGGCGCTGGTTGCTTCCAATATCAAAAAATACCTGAG
>CAXTDG010000496.1:0-4111 GCA_964242675.1 uncultured Chitinophagaceae bacterium | reverse complement strand
GGTAAATAGTTTGGCCAAGTCTACTTCCACTATTTGCAGGGAAGAAGGTGGGCGACGTCGGCTGGTATCGCCGGGAGTGCGGCGCTGGGTTGAATCGTTGACAGGTTCCCGCATGAAGAACAGCTTCATAGAGTTGCGGGCTACGTTGAGCATACCAGTATAGCCGCCTTCGGTTACCTGCACCATTTCGCCGGTTTTTTCGTTCACTGCCATGGCCTCGCCTTTTACACGGCCTGTGCGAAAGATGAGCCATTGCCCATCGGATGTCCATTGATTGTGGGTCTGGTAAATTTTGGAATCGCCCAGCGGTGTGCTGGTAAGAAAGGTGAGCGGAACACCCGTAACGGGGTCTTTCACCACTTTGCGTTCGGAAGGAAAGCGCTTGCCAATCTGGGCGTTGGTATGAGTGGCAAGAAATAAGCTACAGGTGATGGCGGCAATCGTTACAAATAATTTCATCTGGATATGGCAATTTGAGATTTGGAAACTAGTGACTGAGAAATGACTGATGGGTAGGAAGGGGGAGGAAAGATAGAACCGTTGCGCCAGGGATAGAAGCGGTAGCCCACAGTCCCGCCAAAATGAAACCCGGCTCAGATAAAAAACAATATTACACAGTTAGGGACCGGCGGGACGAGGACTACAAGCGGATAGCCCGGCCCGCAGGGGGTGCCCTCAATGGCGTTTGTATTTATCCAGGCTACAGTTCATTATTTTCTTCTATAAAAGTGGCCGGGTAGAATTGCAGATTTTCTTTTTACGGCAAATACTGCGAACTTGCAACACAACCAAAACCCCTGGCGATGCTACGTACTTTTCTTTTGATAGCATTGTGCTTTTTGCAACAATTTTTAAGTGCACAGACTTGTACCAATCCCGGTCAAAATCCGCAGACGGCTTTTCCGGTTTGTGGTACTACAACCTTCACCCAAAATAGTGTGCCTTTGTGTGGTAACACGCCCATAATTGGCCCCTGTACAGGCGGACTTACTGATAGAAACCCTTACTGGTACAAATTTACCTGCTACAGTACCGGTACACTAGGCTTTGTAATAAATCCCCTAGCTGCCAACGAAGATTATGATTGGCAGCTGTTTGATATAACCGGTGTTACCAACCTCAGTGCTGTTTATACCAACCCATCTTTATTTGTGACCTGTAGCTGGTCAGGAAATTTTGGCGCTACAGGGGCTTCTACTGCTGGTACAATGGCTTATGCCTGCATTGGCGGCACACCGCAGTTTGTTCGCATGCCCATTCTTACTGCCGGGAATGAATACCTGTTATTAATAAGTCATTATACTAGCGGGCAAAGTGGTTACACGCTTTCTTTTGGTGGAGGTACGGCCAGCATTACCGATACGGTACAATCGCACCTGGTGGGGGCTACGGCGCTTTGCGATGGTATACACATCAACCTGAAGCTGAACAAGCAAATGAAATGCAATAGCCTGGCGGCAAATGGCAGCGATTTTTCTATTAATACTACTGCCAGCAACATTATTGGCGCTACGGGTTTTGGCTGCTCCGGCGGGTTTGATATGGATTCGATACAGCTAACGATGAGTACTCCTTTGCCTGCCGGAAATTACCGGATAAAAGCGAAGGTGGGGAATGACCTAAACACGATACTGGACATTTGCGGCAATGGAATAGCTGTGGGTGATAGTATTGATCTGGCCGTATCTGCCCAGCAGCCGGTGCCTATGGATAGCATACAGGTAGAGAAATGTAGCCCGCAGGAAATAACGCTCCAGTTTTCGGATTACCTGCGTTGCAACAGCATAGCAGCAAATGGCAGCGACTTTACAGTGACTGGCCCATCGGCAGTGCAGGTGGTGGGAGCAAGTGGAATTTGTAATGGGGCTGGATTGACAAAGACAATTAAAATAACTCTGGCGGCTCCTATCCGAACCGGTGGCAACTACGTTTTGCATCTGCAAAATGGTACGGATGCTAATACCTTACTGAATGATTGTGTACAGGCTACAGCAGCGGGTTCTACGCTGCCATTTGTGGTGAGGAATGCCGTGTCGGCAACCTTTACATACAGTGTTGGTTACAACAGTTGTGTATCGGCTGATACGGTTCGTTTTGTTCATGCAGGTGGTACCGGCATCAACCAATGGAACTGGACTTTTAATAGCGGAAGTGTAGCTACTCCGGCCGTTTCTACCCAGCAAAATCCGGTAGTGGTTTATACCAGCCCGGGTACTTACCCGCAGGTGACGCTGGTGGTAACGAACGGTTTTTGCAAAGATTCGGTAGTGCTACCGATGACAGTTAATGCATTGCCGAAAGATACCGTTTCGCCGAAGCTGGTGTCGGCTGTGGCGCCTTGTGGTAGTACACAAATGTTCATTAAACTAAACCGGAAAATACGGTGTAGCAGTATAGCCGCAAATGGTAGTGATTTTAGCTTGCGGCCCGCCATAGCAACTATCACCAGTGCGGCTGGTATTAACTGCACGGCAGGAGAAACGGATTCACTTGTTATAAATTTTGGAAGTGTGCTGCCTACCGGCACCTACGCTATCGTAATAAAGAATGGGGCAGATGGGAATACCCTGGCAGATGCCTGTAACCGAACCATTCCGGTGGCTGATAGCATTAGCAACATCCCTGTAGTATTTCATAATGCGGTATCGCTGGATAGCATAGATAAAATTGGCTGTAAACCTATTGAGTTGATGCTACGGTTTAAAGAGCCGGTGTTGTGTAGCAGCATTGCGGCAGATGGTAGCGATTTTACAATCTCAGGTCCTTCAGCGGTAACGGTTACTGCGGCGGCTGGCACTTGCAATAATGGTTTTGTTAATGCCATAAAACTTACACTTGGGGTAAGCATTGTAAAAGGCGGTAATTACCTGATACGATTGCAAAATGGTGGTGATGGCAATACACTGCTGAATGAATGTAACACGGCCACGGTGCTGGGGGCTACGATTGGTTTTGTGGCAGGCGATACCGTGTCGCCACGGTTTACGTACTCAGTTGCTTATTCCTGCAAAAGCCGGGACACGGTTTCTTTATTTCATGACGGGCAGCAGGGCATTACCCAATGGAAATGGAATTTCCCTAACGGTGCCAGTTCTACCCAGCAAAATCCGGTAATTAGGTCCCTGCTGTATGGTACCCATTTGGTAAGCCTTACCGTTACCAATGGCATTTGTATAGATTCGGCCACCCAACCGGTTTTCATTGCTTCCGATACACTACATGCCGGGTTTGAAGCGTCGTCTTTTTTGTGCCCATCCGAGCCGCTCAAGATTGCTAACCGCAGTCGGGGAAATATTGTAGACTACCAGTGGAGCTATGGCGATGGACTAACAATTAGTACCCCTGCACCGCCAGTACATACTTATCCAATTCCTGCTGTGGCAGAAATGATTTATAATATAAAACTGACGCTTACCGGTTCTATGGGCTGTACTGCTGATACCACTGTAAAAGTGAAAGTGCTAAACAATTGTACCATTGCCATTCCAACCGCTTTTACACCGAATGGTGATGGATTGAACGATTACTTATACCCAACGAATGCTTACAAAGCGGATAAGCTGGTGTTTAGGGTTTTCAACCGGTTTGGGGCACTGATGTTTGAAGCAAGAAGAATGGGCCAAAAATGGGATGGCAAAATGAATGGTTCGCCTCAAGCCACCGGGGCTTATGTGTGGATGTTGGATTACATCAATACCGATACTGGCAAACCGGTTTCGCAAAGGGGGACTTCAGTGCTGATTCGTTGAGTGGAGGACGATATTTTAGTTGGTTAGAGGCTGTTTTATTTTAGCCTTTTTAGAGCATTAGGATCTTCCACTAAAAACTTCATCACCGTTTCTCTAAATTTCTCCGGTTCCTGAATGTGCGGTATATGGCCTACGCCGGGTAGTTCCACCAGTTTGCAACCCGAAATAGTAGCAGCTACTTTTTTGCCTAGTAACTGATACTGACCATGTAAGGGAATCAAATTTTGCGGCACCCGGTTTTTGCCAACAATAGTGCGATCAGCCAAGCCAACAATCAGTAGGGTAGGTGGTTTTAAGTTTTGAAATTCGTAGCAGATGGGTTGCTCGTAAATCATTTGATAGGTAAGGGCGTTGGACCAGGC
>CAXTDG010000495.1:0-4114 GCA_964242675.1 uncultured Chitinophagaceae bacterium | reverse complement strand
GCAGGCTATTTGGTTTCCAGCCTGTGTCAACTTTTTGTATTTCAAAATCTGCTTCCAGCTTTTTTAGAAAATCATTTGAAGAAAGGCCATTCAAGTCTTTTACCAGCCGGTTATAATCCAATATTTTCAACTCACTTGCCGGAAATAGAGTGGTCAAAAAATAACCCCCTTCTTCTCCCAACTGCTTTTGCACTTTAGCGGCACTGGCAGCCCGATGGTGGCCATCGGCTATGTAGGTAGCTGGCACTTCGGCTTTAAATGCCTGGGTAATTTTTTCGTTGCAATTGCTATCGTTTACTACCCAAATGCTATGTTGTATACCATCTTCAGCAGTAAAATCATAATTAGGAGATCGCTGCTTTTTCCAGCTTAAAATCAACTGATTTACAGTTTCGTTATCCCGGTAAGCCAAAAACACATTGCCAGTTTGAGCACCGGTAGCCAGGATATGACTGATGCGATCCTGTTCCTTTTCAGGGCGGGTGTATTCGTGTTTTTTTATAATGCCGTTTTCGTAATCTTCAATGGATGATAGTGCGACCAGCCCGGTTTGGGAATGGCCGTTCATTACCAGTTCATAGATGTAGTAACAATCTTTATTTTCGGTAAACACTACATCCCGGCTAAGAAACGCTTTCAGGTTTTCTTTTGCTTTTGTATATACTTCCGGGGCATGTACATCTATGCTTTCCGGCAAGTCTATTTCGCTTCGGGTAATGTGTAAAAAACTATATGGATTGCCTTGTGCCTCCTGCTTTGCTTCACTGCGGCTCATCACGTCGTACGGACGGCTAGCTACTTTTGGAGCAAACTGCGGTTGGGGTCTTAAGGCTTTAAAAGGTATAATATCGGTCATGCACTTATTCTGGGTTGCGGGTCGCAATATACAAACGCTACGCCAGTTGGCAGAAGACAGTTAACCCTCGTCAGGAAAACCGTAACTTCTTGAGTTTAATTTCAGTTAAGCTGTTCATACAGACTTGCTGTTTACTAGGTCATTTGTGATTTTCTCTACCCAGTATCTTCTGCCGGTTTTCTCCTATACATTTGTCTGCTAATAGCTTTTATTTACCTGTCGGATAAAGCATACGATTTTCACTAACCACGGTTTTTCCTGCTTGCCACCGACTGTTAACTGCCGACTTTCTCTTATGTCCTTTCCTAAAATTGTTTTCCTGGGTACGCCGGAATTTGCAGTGGCATCATTAGATGCCTTGTATCAGGCAGGCTTTACAATAGCGGCAGTTGTTACCGCACCAGATAAACCAGCAGGCAGAGGAATGCAATTGCAACAAAGTGCAGTAAAAAAGTATGCTTTGTCGATAGATATTCCAGTGCTGCAACCTGAGAAACTAAAAAATCCTGATTTTTTGGAAGTGTTGAAAAGTTACGAAGCGGATATACAGGTGGTAGTAGCTTTTAGAATGCTGCCTGAAGTAGTTTGGAACATGCCGCCAATGGGTACTATCAACCTACATGGTTCATTGCTGCCGCAGTACCGGGGGGCAGCACCTATCAATTGGGCCATCATTAACGGGGAAACGGAAACAGGCGTTACTACTTTCAAGCTGCAACAGGAAATTGATACCGGCAATATTTTGCTACAAAAAAGTATAGTAATAGCTGAAGACGAAACAGCAGGAGAATTGCATGATGTAATGAAAGAGGTAGGCGCTCAGCTATTAGTAAGAACAATTGAGGGGCTTGCAAAAAGTACTCTTCAAGAACAACCACAGGAGAGAACAGGCAACGAGCAACAAGCAATAGGCAATGGTGAGTATGGAACCAATCTAACTTTAAAACATGCCCCTAAATTATTTACTGAAACTTGTAAGATCGATTGGTCGAAAGATACCATAGCTGTTTACAATCTCATCCGGGGGCTTTCCCCATTCCCAGGGGCTTTTACTTATTTGAATGGAAAACAATTAAAAATCTTTACTTCCCAAAAGGAAATCAAAACGCATAGTTTGGAAGCAGGTAGTTATCAAACCGATGGAAAAACGTTTCTGAAATTCGCCTGCGCTGATGGATTTATTTCTGTGATCGACATACAACCTGAAGGCAAGCGCCGTATGAAGGCGGAAGAATTTTTACGAGGATTCAGAGGTTAATAAAGAAAAAGGCATCGTTTTATAACGATGCCTTTTTCTTTATTACTTATTCAATTTTTTTATGCCATTGCTGTAGGCCCACCAAATGTCATTGGTATTTCTATTTGCTCTAAATCCTTAATTACACCATGTCCGTCTTCATAGCGGCTTACATTTTCTATTAGTGCTTTCATAAAGCGTTTGGCATGTTGTGGTGTCATAATCAGTCGACTCTTCACTTTGCTCTTGGGTGTACCGGGCATCACATTCACAAAGTCTATCACAAACTCTGCGTGGCTATGGGTAATGATGGCCAGGTTAGCATATTGACCCTCCGACATTTCCTCAGAGATTTTTATGTTGAGTTGATTAACTGGATTTTGGTTTTGATCGCTCATTGATAAATTTGTATTTAATGGCAAACTTAATAGCAAAAGATTGACAAAAAAAAGCCATGAGTGTAATTACACTCATGGCTTCTACAGAGTTCCTTATTTATTTAACGGGGTCTTACGTATGTAAGGGTGTCAATGAACTGACGTAATGCACCGGCAGCATTTCTATACCCATAGCTTACAAAGAATGTTTTTGAGGCAGGATCGTAACGGTTTGTATAACCGGCTACTGAATATTCAAGTGCAGTAGTATTACCCGGGCCCGAAGAAATAGTTACTGAATTATTAGGATTAACAGTATAAGTTACAGCTAATGCACCAAATCTATTTAAATCTGTAGGGTCGCCTGGTGTAATGGAAAATGGCTGACAATATTCATTGAAAAGCGTACAAAACTGGTCAATTGATGTAATACCAGAGGTTCTTAATTCAATGGTTGCTCCTGCGTTGAAAGGCCCTGCATAAGTTGGATGGCCTACAAATGCTCCTTTTAATGAATAAAGGCCATCGTACGCATTTAAAGCACCGATTTCAATTACAACCCTATTCTGATTGATATCGTTAATTACGGTTGCTCCGTCTCCTTCTACTTTTGCAATGGTTACTCCGAGTACTGTACCGCCACCTAATCTTGTAGGATTAAAAACTACTTTGAAGTTGGCAATGCGCTGCCCAGCCTGAAATGTAACGACATCATCTAACAAATAGATGTTGTTAACCGGAATAGAAACCAAAGAAGTACCATTTAGCGAATTGTACTCAGATACGACAGCATTGTCTCTTACCAAAGTTACCCGAATCGGACTTTCCGCAGTACTCGTCGTGTTGCCAAGCTTAATTTGAAACGAAACGGTATCTAACTTGTTTTCAATGATAGCATTGTACTTTATGTAACCAGCATAATTATTAAAACTTACCAGTTTAGCACCGTTGTAGCTACCATCTTTCACCCCAGTTACCGGCTCTTTCGAGCAGGAAGCCATCATAGCAACCAGTATAGGTAGGAAATGAATTATTTTCTTGAAGCTCATCTATTATGATTTTAAGTTTGAAGTTTTAAGATGTTGTCTTATTTATCCCACCATACAGGTGTATCCTGTGTATCTCCACCGGGCATAGTAGCAACTTGTGCACGATAGTTTGTACCATTGAGTACTGGCTCATTTACAGGATACATATTACGGATAGGAATTTTTTTACTAACATTTACAGCAGCAGCAGATGGGGTAAGAACCGGATAGTTTAATCTCCGCCATTCGCTCCAGCCTTCAATTCCGTTTGGATATAGAGAAGTCCATTTTTGTAACCCGATAACCCGTAGCAAAGCTTCACCACTTAAGCCAGTTACACTTACGTTGGCTGCAGCCAGATAAGTATTCAGATCAGCAGTTGAATAAGTTGCTCCCCATTGGTCCCAGCTTGCTTTAACCGCATTGGCGTAGGAAGTAGCTACATCAGATGCCGAGCCAACCCAACCCAAAGCATTCGCTTCCGCTACACTCAACCACATTTGTGCAGCAGTAAAAATATAACCTGGAGAAGGTGCATAGCTTACCAGTGTTCTTCCTGAATTGGTAAGTGTATAACCTATTATTTTGGTTCCCATACGGCTGTAGTCACCCACCT
>CAXTDG010000494.1:0-4117 GCA_964242675.1 uncultured Chitinophagaceae bacterium | reverse complement strand
TTTCAACATAGTAACCAGTATTAATAATAGTAACAACGATTGGTAAAACAGCAATTCCGAAAGCCGTAAACTTCTTATCTTCTTTATAAAAGCTACGAACTAAAACACTAGCAAAAACCAAGAGTATGAGGGTAATAATTAAAAGCGCTGTTCGTGTATTTTCTGTTTGTCTAAGTGTTTCTCCACCTGCAAGACTGTAAATACGCACAAGCAGTAAAAAATAAATTGATGCAAGAACAAGCCCGCAAAGTACCAGGCCAATACAAAAAGATAAGATAGGATGTTTATGCATCTTGTTTTACAAAATACTTTTCGATGGCGTTTGCAAACTGACTTTTACACCTTTTACTTACGCCGCTCCGTATCCATAATCGTGGCCTTATCGAAAGCAACCTTCCAGTCTTCGCCTTCTTTCACCAATATCAAAGGAATTTTTTCCTGTCCGTTGGCCAGTATGGTAAGGGTTGCCCTTTTATCGCCGTCCATTTTAGGTTCGGTAAAGTCAATTTTTTTGCCCCGTAATTCTTTGGCTATGTCAAACTCATCCTGCTTGCCAAACTGCCGGTACATGTTCTCCGCACTTTTCAGCATTTCCATAGCCGATTGAGAATCTTTAGTGGCATACTTGCCGGCTTCAGTAAAATCTTTCTTCAGAATGGCATCTACAAATGCCTTGCTTACTGCGCTGGGGTCGTTATCGGTGTGCTTGCAGGAGTAGAGCAGGAGGGAAGTGGTTAGTATTAAAAGTGATAAAATCCGTTTCATCAAAATTGTGTAATCTTATTTAAGTATGCAAAGTAAGCAGAGAAAAAAACAACACTTGTTAGTACTTCCAACCAGCAACTCGCTGCACTCGTTTATTTCCAGTAAGATCATCTACGGCAATGTAAATTTTGCCATTGGCCTGCGAACGATGAAAAATAATTGAGTCCCCCATTGTTTTTTCAAAAGCACAACTTACCAGCTCGGTACAGTACATGCGGTCTTTGGTGCTGAGGTCAAACGCCGTATCAAAGCGAATTTGCTGCTGGTAAAAGTCTTTTACAGTGTTCATCAATCGTGTTAGTGTAACGCTGTCTGTTTGCATTCGGTAAATGCCCAATGCCTTGTTGGCTTTGGGTAAACCAAAATTCCAAAGTGGCTCCCGTACAATTTTCTGATCGGGATTCGTTTCTCCACCTAAGGCATGGTACACAAAAACCGTATCGTTTTCCCGGCTGATGATGCCTGCATGGCTATATGATGGATCGGTAAGGCTCAGGTGCCGCAGCATTTCGCTGGTCATATCGGTGCCGAGGCGTACAGCTATGTCGCCAGTGTTGGCAAGTCGGATGGCATTAATGTACACTTTGCTATTGTAATGCAGTTGCCGCTTTTGCTGAAACAAAGAATCCCGAAAGGCTTGCGGCCCTTCGGGATTATCTGAATTATTTGTTCCGTACCTGCGCCATAGCACAACTACAGCGCAAATGATAAAAATGCTAACGATTATAATACCTCGATTGCTGCCTTTCCTTATTCCGTTCTTCATCCTGTTTTTCCTCAACTTCTTTTTCCTGGTCGTAAGCTTTAATGATAGCCTTCACCAGGCGGTGACGCACCACGTCTTCTTCGTCCAGCACAATATGGCTGATGCCTTTAATATTCTGCAAAATACGGGTAGCTTTTTCTAAACCGCTTCGCTGATTTTTGGGCAAATCCACCTGCGTCATATCGCCGGTAATGATGGCCTTTGCATTGGCGCCAATACGGGTGAGGAACATTTTGATCTGCAGGTCGGTGGCATTCTGAGCTTCATCCAAAATAATGTAGGCATTGTCCAGCGTACGGCCACGCATGTAAGCCAGCGGCGCTATCTCAATAGTACGGGTACTCATGTAGTAGCCTAGCTTATCAGCAGGGATCATGTCGTCCAGTGCATCGTATAACGGACGTAGGTACGGGTCAATCTTTTCCTTAAGGTCACCGGGTAAAAAGCCAAGACTTTCACCTGCTTCCACTGCAGGGCGGGTAAGGATGATTTTCTTAACCGACTTATTTTTCAATGCCCTTACAGCTAGAGCTACAGCTGTGTAAGTTTTACCGGTACCTGCGGGCCCTATGGCAAACAGAATGTCGTTGGTATCGCTATCTACCACCATGCGTTTCTGGTTGATGGTACGAGCCCGAACCGTTTTGCCATTGGGGCCAAACACCAATACTTCATTGGGGTTCCGTTCGGTAAAATTGTCCAGCGTTTCGCTGTCATCGCCGCCCAATATCTGCCCAAAGTAGTCGTCGCTCAGGTGGCCATTACGCTCAATATATTGAATGACTAAGGTTATTTTTTCCTTAGCACTTTCAATTTGCTCGGGTGCGCCACTCAATTTCACTTGCGTACCACGGCCTAATATCTTCAACAGCGGGAACCGTTTTTTTATAATGTCCAGTTTGTGGTTATTCACCCCAAAGAACTCCAGCGGATTTACCGTTTCCAGGTTGATAATTGTCTCTGTCAATGGATCAAAATTTTTTGGTTTCTGTCCTTCATTTAGAGTAGGCTGATGGACAAATTTGCCTGCATCCAAATTTACCTTTTTTCAACAGGTATGCCCCCTTTTTTTTGCACATAAATATGTGAAAAATAGGTTGAGAAACGGTGGATAAGTATTGGCTTTGCTCAGTCGCAAATGGTTGCAGATTACCAAAACAAGATGGAAAGAGGGCCAAACCAACAAAAATGAAGTGAACAACTTTCGTAGGGCCTATTTCATAGCAGGGTAAAATTATCAAATGGTTAATCCTATCCGGTTTTAGTAGCCTACTGACGAGTGGAAGCGTTTACCGTATTGTTCTTTGTGCTGTCCTTTTTCTCAAATTCTCTTAAAAAAGCCAGGCATACCTGCTGAATATCCCACTGATTGGGGCTGGCAATCTTATTATCCCGGTAGCTACCCCCTGCACCGTAAAAACTCACCGACTTAGTGGCAAGCCGGCTGAGCATTTTCAGATCCTGTAAGGAAATGCTGTACTCGTAAGGCACTTTATAATTGTTTGACCGAAGTTGCATCCGGCTGGATTGTGCCACCACCAGGCTGTCATTTTCCAATGTAAATACCAGTGGGTTGGTTCCGGCAATTAATCCATTGTAAGTAGGAAAAATAGATAGCTGGACAAAAACAACGCTATCGGCTGAGCGAAGACCAAAGGCAAAACCATTGCCCAGACCTTTATTTACCCACTTTGGGCCCGTTTCTATGTGGCGAACATTACTAGCCGTATCTGTTTCTGAAAGCTTGATGGTTTGTGAAAATGCTGCGCTGCCGCAAAATAGCAGCAGGGCTAAAAAATTGGATTTCATCTGTTGAGATGGTTTTTCAGTAATTGGAATTTGTACTTACAGCAAAGATAGCGTAGTAACTAACCTTATTATCTATTTGCTCAGCCTACTATAATGCTGTTGGGGACTAAATATTGTGTTGCCTTCAAATGTCGACTCGGCTTAGCTATCTTAATTAATTAGACATGTAATTACTGGTACAATGAAACAATTGTCATTTTAATGAATTTGTTTGAAAAATTGATTTGTGTGTTTAAAAACGTTGCGTTTTGCGGTTTCTCCCACATTGCGAACGTTTTATCCCGTTTCCGTACGGAAAATTACTGAAAAACTTGACCCTTTGCAGGGGATGCGTTATTTTGGCGGCAGCCCCTTTATTGCAACCCTAAAACCAACTGCGGATGAGCCCTTTCTACAAGGCCCTTTCATGCTTACGTGTAAGTAAGTTTTTCATCATACTGTTTTCGCTTCTCCTAATTTGGCAACATGGATCAGCACAATTGGTTCCTGGCTTTACTGCCAATGGGCGATTGGTAAACCAAGGGGATACTGTAACTATCTGTATTGGTGGTACCATTATTTATCAAAGTACTGCTCAGGGAGGTTTCACTGCTATTCGCTGGAGGTTTAGAAATGGCGCTACCCCAACTGGAAACAGTACCTACCAATCTATTAATTATCCCACAGCCGGTATTGATTCAACTGTGCAGGTAATAACGCTGGCAAATGACTCGGCCAGCACCTACATTTTTGTAAAAGTGACAGATGTAAAACCGGTAGCCAATTTCACTTTTGCTC
>CAXTDG010000493.1:0-4122 GCA_964242675.1 uncultured Chitinophagaceae bacterium | reverse complement strand
AGAGGATGATGCTGGTAATTTGTGGTTTGTTTCCGGCAAACGGGTAGGCGTTGTTGACCGATCAAAACCGCAGCCCCAGATTTTTTACATACAGGAGCTGGATAACAAAATTGTGAGCGGGTTTGAGTTTATCTACCCATACAACAACAGCAATGTTTTCGTTGGCGGCGAAAAAGGATTATACCACATCAACTATTCGTCTTACAAAAGGAAACCGCTACCACCGGTGGTGCAGCTACGTTTGGTGAAAATAACTGGTACAAAAGACAGTTTGTTATTTGGCGGCTACCATACAGAAACAGTCAGCCATTCCAGCACACCACAAGTTTCCTACCAATGGAACTCTATGCACTTTGAATACAGCGTTGCCTTGTATGGCGATGCTGGTGCAGTTGACTACAGCTATTTACTGGAAGGCTTTGATAAAAACTGGAGCGACTGGACTACAAAGACTGAAAAAGATTACACCAACCTGCCTCCCGGAAAATACACGTTCAAAATCAGGTCGAAAAATAACCTCGGAGTAGAATCGAAAGTGAGCAGTTATGTGTTTACTATTTTGCCACCCTGGTATAGAACTAACGTCGCTTATGTGGTTTATGTTTTACTTTTTATTGGTTTTAACTACGCCTTTTTTCGATGGGTCATTGCCAAGTTTCGCAACCAGCGCAAAGCACATGAGGAAGAGCAGCAAAAGCAGCAATACCTGTATCAGCTGGAGATGGATAAGCAGGAAAAGGAGATTGTAAAGCTGAAAAATGAGAAGCTGGAAGCAGAAATTGCTTTGAAAAATGCGGAGTTGGCTTCTACCACTTTGCACCTGGTGAAAAAGGGCGATTTGCTAAGCAAGATGAAGGAAGATCTGAACCGGCAATTGAAAAGTGATGGCGGGAACAGTTATACCCCCGACATCAAAAAAATAGTAAAAGCAATAGGAGAAGATGAAAAAATAGACAAGGATTGGGACAACTTTTCAACTTACTTCGACAAAACGCATGGTAACTTTTTAAAAATGTTAAAGGATAAACATCCTAAGCTTACCGCTGGCGATTTAAAGTTGTGTACTTATCTGCGCCTCAACCTTTCCAGTAAAGACATTGCTCCCCTACTTAATATTTCGGTACGAAGCGTTGAACTGAACCGCTACCGGTTGCGAAAAAAGCTGGAGATCCCGACTGAGGTAAATTTATTCGATTACCTAATGCAGATTAAGCCGGTAAGCGAAGATTCAAGCCAAATAGTGATAAAATAAAAAAGGCTAACCGTAATGGTTAACCTTTTGGTGACCTCGTCAGGATTCAAACCTGAAACCTCCCCAACATGAATGTCAGGGTGCTCAATTTAGTTGAGCTACGTTGGATAAGTTCTGTTACCCGTTGCTGACTCTTCCAGTTTTTTATTTGTTGTTCTCTGAACATCGCTTCTTGCTTCGTTTCATAGCTTTCTGTCAAACAAATAATCCAATCTTTTGCTCTAGAAGTATAACCATTATGGTCGGCCAGATGTTTTTTCAACCTTCCTTCAACATTTATACTGGTATATCCAATGTAAAATCTATTTAGCTTTTGAGAGTAAAGAATATAGACCTTGTACATACGAATTTTTCAAAATAAAAAAGGCTAACCGTAATGGTTAACCTTTTAGTGACCTCGTCAGGATTCAAACCTGAAACCTTCTGATCCGTAGTCATAAATTAGCTATAAAAGAACACAGCATTAACTGAAAACAAAAAACACTACATCCTTTACTGTATTGTATTACATCTGAATTTGAGTTCCGATTATATTCGGTTATTGCTCCGTCTATTAGTACATTTGTATGCAAATGGTATGCAAATGAGAGTAAAAGCAGTTATAGTACTAGACACTCGTCGGATAAAGCAGGATAATACATATCCAGTTAAACTTCGTGTTACTTTTGAGCGTAGACAACAATACTATCCTACAGATTTTAATCTCACCAAAGCCGATTTTGAGAAGGTAATGTTTGGACAGCGACTTGGTGAAAAAGAAAAGCATATCAAACGTGTTATTCAAGCTTACGAGGATAAAGCTTGTGGCATTATTGATAAACTTTCTCTTTTCTCTTGGGATAAGTTTGAAAATCTTTATTACACCAATCGAGCTGCCAAGGATACACTGGATGCTGCTTTTTCGAACTACGCCGTTACCCTACGCTCAGAAGGTCGTATCAGTACAGCCGTAACTTATGAGTGTGCTCAGAGGAGTATTCATAAGTATAAAGCTGATGTTCGGTTTGCCGATGTAACGCCAACTTTTCTTCACGGCTATGAGAAATGGATGCTGGCCAACGAGTGCAGTATTACTACCGTAGGAATCTACTTACGTTCGCTTCGTACTCTATTTAGTGCTGCAATCAACGATGGTTTGATGTCGAAGGATACTTACCCATTTGGAAAGAAGCGTTACGAAATACCTACCGGTCAAAATGTGAAGAAAGCACTTACCCTTAATGACATAGGAGCCATTTACAACTATCCAGTCTTAGAAGGCAGCACCGCTGATATGGCTAAGAACTATTGGCTTTTCATGTATTTCTGTAACGGTATGAACATGAAAGACATGTGCCTTCTCAAGTACGACAATATAAAAGGCGGCGTTCTGGAGTTTGAAAGAGCAAAAACGACCCGAACAAAACGAAGAGTAGAAGCAATTCGAGTACCTCTCGGAGAGGATGCTAGAGCTATCATAGCTAAATGGGGAAATCCTAAGCTAGAAGGAGGAAATTATATTTTTCCTATCCTTTCCAACGGACTCACCCCGGAACGACAAAGAGAACTCATTCAGCTAAAAACACACTTAGTCAACGAACACATGAAAGGCATTGCCGCTACATTAGGTATAGAAAGTACAGTAACCACTTATGCTGCCCGCCACAGTTTTGCTACCATTTTACAAAGAAGTGGAGCGCCTATTTCTTTCATCAGCGAAGCTTTGGGACATGGAAACGTGCAGACTACTCAAAACTATCTTGCTGGCTTTGAGGATGATAGCAAAGCAGAAACATTAAAAGCTCTAACAGCTTTCAAAAGAAAATCAGAATCAAATGGTATTAATTTGCAACACATGTAAGCTCCCCGAATTTCAACAACTTTTTCAATAGAACTGAACGCAGGGTTAACTTTTGATTCATATGGATCGGGATAGATTAAAAACGATAGTTAAGAAAAGCTTGAGACAAGCTTTAGCTGTGGGTAAAAGGCAATCGTGTTTTGAAAAAAAGGTTTATGGGAAAACCTAGTATTAAGGAACAGTAATACTTGAACAGACCACAAATTAGACCGCCATGATTTTAGGGTTCATGGCGTATGTGCTCAAAAAAAGGGTGTATAGCGTCCATTTGCCCCGCTTGGTCAACCCGTATATGCGTTAGTGCCTACCCTTGAACGTGTTGGGTAAATTAATAGCAATCCTTTTAGACCAGCTTCTACTTGATCATCTGGTTTATATAAGGCAGTCTCATAAAATATGCTTCTCTTTAAACCCAAATTTGGCGAACCAGCGTTTAGTATGACAGGGATAAAATCCTTGGATAAGCATTGGTCTTCAAATGAAACAGGACGAAATTTGCAATCTGAAGTACATTGAAAGACGCACAATACACTTCAATTCACAGCAAATATGATTCAGGAAGAAAAAGAAGTAAAGGAGGTAACAGACCGGTTTGCTTACTGGCTCTTGCAGATAAAACTAATCAACGGCGCCTATCTATATGATGCCAATAAGTTTGCAGAGCCTTTGAGCCTGAAATTGTTGAACCTGCTCTATGACTATAAATTAGAGGACCTTAATGGAAAAGTTGTAAATGCTCCCAGTATCGACCTGGTTGATGAGTCGAATAAGATTGCCTTTCAAATCAGTACCCGAACCGATAATGATAAAGTAATCAGTACCCTACGGACAGCGGTAGACCGAAAATTTGCTGTTGATTACCCGAACGGCATCCGGTTTTTTGTACTAAGCGAGGAAAAGTTTGCTTTCAAAACCATTAAGCCAATAAAGATTCTCCCCTCCTTTGATGAACAAAGAGATATCGTTTACCCCGAAGACGTAGCAAAGCGTATCAAGCATATTTATGAAACCGATTTAATCCGGTTTATAG
>CAXTDG010000492.1:0-4128 GCA_964242675.1 uncultured Chitinophagaceae bacterium | reverse complement strand
ATCAGCGTATTGAGGGTAAGTAATTAACAGAATGTAATTACCGGGTTGCACCATTTTTGTTTTAAATATACCAGTAGCATCTGTACGGGTAAATGTGACCAGTACCGAATCTTTTGCCCTCAATAGTTGCACAGAAGCAAACTTGAGTACTGTATTAGTAGATGTATCTTTCAATATGCCTTTTACAAATACATTTTGCGAAAAGGCAGATGTACTTAACCAGCATAAAAAAAGCAGGCAAAGAAATTTTCTCATAAAAAAGCAGTGGTTAGTTGGGTAGCTGTTTGTAAAGGCGAAAGTGCTAAAGCAAACTTAAACTAAAGACTTAGTTGAATTAAAGAATTGTGAAGATTGATATTGCTGAAATAAAAAACAGCCATAAATGATGATAAAAAGCTGTTTTTCCACACAAATTAATATTTATTAAAAAAAATATTATATCTCTTGCGCCTTTTCTAAATTTTGAAGTAGTGAATTTTTGAATGTTAGATGTGTTTACTTTAGTATCGCATTAAATTCAATTCTCTCTAAGCCGACTCTCTACTGCGGTATACAGTTTTCAACGATTCTTCTTTCTCCCTTTTTTCATTCTCTGTCTTTTCTGCACACGCTTTACTCACAAGCTATCCCAGAAGCCTTCTTTCATCTTTAAATATTGTTTTTATGCTTGCAGTCCATGTTCATAAAGCACCTGCTATTGTGCTTGAAAAACTTAGTAACCTGTTTGATACGCTACACAGTATGCGAAGCAAATTTGAAAAATCTGCCAACGTAGTAACTGATAAAATGATGCAACGCACTTTGCGTAGTGTAGCCCAGGAAAGTTGCCAGTATGCTAATGAACTTTCCAGCCAGATTCAAAGTATGGGAGGCGACCCTAACAAGTATTTTAATTCAAGTGACTGTTCTATTTTAGATAAGACTGAAGCACCTGTAGCCGAGCCTCAGAAGATAAATGAGGACATGATTAAGCAATGTACTGATCAGGAAATCGAGATGATTAAAGCCTATAGAGAAGTACTGAACGATTCGAATTTGTATAGTGATCTACGGAATATGGTGCGGTATCAACTAAACGGTATTATGTATGGCTTTTTGCAAATAAAGCTGCTAAATAATTAAGTTGTTTTCCCAAATCGCAACGGTGAAAGCTGCCTGGTTGAGGGCAGCTTTTTCTTTTATACAAGCCTTGGCCGGTTTATTGAATGGAAAAATTTTGGAGAAGAGTTTTCTGAATTATATACAGATTTCTTTTCTAGCGATTGCCTATTTTCATTTGCCTAATACTAAACCGCCGCCATATGGAACCCGAAAAAAAGCCAGCTACCAAAAAAAGAGTTGCTAAGCAAAAAACAGATTCATTGGTAGTAGAAACTTCACCTGAAACTATAATAGCTACTGATGCACAGCAAATTGTAACATTAAACGGCGCTGATGGAAAGTTGAAAAGAACTACATCTGCTTCATCAAAAAATCAAAGTAAAAAAACTACTGTTTCCCGCACTGCCAAAACCACTACTGCCTTGAAATACGAAGACATTCACTTTGTGGATAGCACCCGCCCGGTTTGGAATTATTCTTTATTTACTGATGAAACCATTCGGAATTTTCAGAACGGAACTTTATACAATGCTTATCAATATTTTGGGTCGCACCAGGCAACGGTTTTAGGTAAGGCAGGTTTTTATTTTGCCGTATGGGCACCTAATGCTACTGCTGTTTCTGTGATTGGAAATTTCAACGACTGGCAGCCCGAAAGCCACCCACTAATGGTGCGGCTGGACAAAAGCGGTATTTGGGAAGGATTTATACCGCAACTGTCAAACAACGAAAATTACAAGTACCATATCGTTGGTTTTGAAGGTAAAATCCAGTACAAAGGTGACCCTTATGCAGCTTACTGGGAACGACGGCCCAATACCGCTTCTATTACCTATACCAGCAGCTACAAATGGGAAGATAGTAAATGGATGAAACAGCGGAAAGAAGTTAACTCCCTCGAAGCACCCTGGACGGTTTATGAAGTACACCTTACAAGCTGGATGCGGCCTGATAAAAACAACGAAGAGGCATATAACACTTACGGACAAATACAGAAGCGATTGGTCCCCTACGTAAAGGATATGGGCTTTACACACGTGGAACTTATGCCGGTAATGGAGCATCCGTTCGATGGCAGTTGGGGCTACCAGGGAGCTGGTTATTTTGCCCCTACCAGCCGCTTTGGTACGCCAGATGAATTCCGGCAAATGGTAGATGCTTTTCACGAAGCAGGCATTGGGGTGATACTGGATTGGGTACCATCGCATTTTCCATACGATAGCCATGGACTGTTTATGTTCGATGGTACGCATACTTACGAGTATGCCGATATGCGGAAAGGTTTTCACCCCGACTGGAACAGCTATATTTTTAATTACAAACGGGCTGAGGTTCGTTGCTTTCTTATTAGCAGTGCCCGGTATTGGCTGGAACAATATCATGCTGATGGCCTTCGGGTAGATGCGGTGAGTAGCCTGTTGAAACTGGATTACAGCCGGGAAGAAGGTGAATGGGAACCAAATGAGTTTGGTGGCAACGGCAATCTGGAAGCCATTTCCCTAGTAAAGGAAATGAATGAAACGGTGTACCGGGATTTTCCGGATACGCAAGTAATAGCCGAAGAAAGCACCAACTGGCCCAAAGTAAGCCGCCCTACGTTTGAAGATGGGCTGGGCTTTGGTATGAAATGGATGATGGGCTGGATGCATGATACGCTGGATTACTTTAAAACAAGCCCTTACGAACGCAGCCATATTCAGGACAAGCTGAGCTTTAGCATGGCTTACTATTATGATGAAAACTTTATGCTGCCCTTGAGCCACGATGAAGTAGTGCATGGCAAAAGCCCGATGCTGTACAAAATGCCGGGGGATGATTGGCAAAAGTTTGCCAACCTGCGGTTGATGTACACCTATATGTTTACGCACCCCGGAGGCAAACTCCTTTTTATGGGCAATGAATTTGGAGCCACGCAGGAGTGGAATTACAAAAGCGAATTGCAATGGGATTTGTTGAACCATACATCGCACAGCCGCCTGCGGGATTGTGTGAAAGACCTGCTGCACCTGGTAAAAGCAGAACCCGCTATTTATGAAAACCAGTTTACCATTTATGGCTTTGAATGGGTGGAACTGAACCGCCGGGAGGAATGTATTATTGCCTATCGCCGCAAAGGCCATAAAACAAAAGATGATTTATTGGTGATATTTAATATGCGGCCCGACCCGGTACGGGATACCAGCATTTACACCATCGGCAAAAAGCAATGGAAAGAAATATTTAATAGTGATGCCGAAAAATACTGGGGCACCGGCCATGTGTTTAACCCCGAAATAAAAACCTCGCTGGTGGATAAAAAGAATGATGAGTACGAATTAAAATTGCACCTGCCGCCGCTGGGAGCTATTATATTGAAGTAACGCCGTTTGAAGGTCGGCATCGCTTATCAGCGGCGTCGCAATTTTTTTAAGATTGGGCGATGCCGTCCTTTATTACGCAACGAACGGTTGCTTTACCTTCAATTATCATTCTTGGAAGACTTGTAACAAAATCTACGTTCAAAATAAAAGGACGGCATCGCTATAACAGCTATAAAATTCGTACTTAATGATAAGCGATGCTGACCTCATTAGCCGCTACGTATATACTAACAAAAAGTAGCATTTATGTATTACAAAACATTTCTGACAAGCCTGTGTGTATTTAGTATATGTAGCGTTTTTGCAGCCGATAATAAAGACAGTGCAAATGTATATTACGCCAAAGCCCAAAAACAACAAGCCGAACGCCGCTACCGGGATGCAGAGGAAAGTTATTTGAAAGCCTTATCCTTTCAGCCGAAAGATGTGGCTATCACCAAGTCTTTAGGAAGCTACTATTTAGAAATACGCAGGTACAGTGAGGCTTTGCCAGTGTATGACAGACTACATAAAATGGAACCGCATGATGCAGCCATTTTAAATCAATTAGCCAATCTATCCTTCAACCTAAAAAAGTATGATGACGCTACCCGGTATTTTGAAGAATTGAAAACGATGCCTGCATTTAACGATACCGCTGCAGTAAAACTGGGCAAAGCTTATGTAC
>CAXTDG010000491.1:0-4129 GCA_964242675.1 uncultured Chitinophagaceae bacterium | reverse complement strand
ATGGTCCTGCTGCAACGGGCAACTATTATAATTCGACAGAACAGTCCCAGTTTGCCTATAGACACCCGACACCTCTTCAGTGAATACGATTTCATGAAAAATTTTTATCGTTGAGTAACGGAATTAATTGGCTTTTTCCAAGGTGTACTGATAGGAGTTCAAAGCACAACCGGGGCTAATAGTAAGAATCATGTTTCTTTTGCCAGCCACAATTGGGTATATTAGTAACGATGTTTTAGTAGCACTATCTCTGGCCGTTAGCGCTATTTTGAAAGGATAGGCAGGATCATCAAAACGCCAGGTTCCATTGGTGTTTACTAAGAAGGGTACCTGGTTGGTAAGTGTATAAGCACTGTCTTGAAAATTGATCCGAAAGGCTGAAAAATCGAACCGTGTAGTCAGGTCGGTTCCGTTACGGGTCACTTTCGTAATCTTCCAGTTACCATTCACATCTTTGGTGGGTTCAAATGGCACATCTAACTTTTCTACCCTGCAGGCAGAAAAGGCGATCACAAAAAGGATCAGTACCAGGTATTGTGCAATTTTCATATAGGCGGTTTAAGAAAAATTAGTCTTGGTGGAAATACAGATATTACTAATAAAGTGGATTTTGCAGCAGCTCAGGCGATTTAGAAATTTCTGTAAGGGGCAGCGGCCATAAGTACATGGCTTTTACAAAATTGTGCTTGCGTACATCAAAAACTTTATAGGTAACCTGGGTTCCGGCACGGTCAACTTCTAAACCATGCATCTGCAGGTTTTCTGTTTGTTCGGCAATCAACCAGCGCCGAACATCGAAGAACCGGTGGCCTTCGTAAGCCAGTTCTACTCTACGCTCCCGGCGAATTGCCAGCCGCATCTGGTCTTTCGTTAACCCTGTAGTAAGTTGATAAGGCCTGAGGCCGGCCCGGCGCCGGATAGACTCTACGGCCTGGTATACCTCGGCGGTTGGCCCGTCGGCTTCGTTGGTAGCTTCAGCAAAATTCAGAGCTACTTCCGCATATCGAATTAATGGTAGTACCCGTGTACTATTGGCAAGGTCATTATTAATTACACCGGGATCTACCATTTTAAAAATGTAATAGCCGGTAGGTGTTCCTTTATAAACGGCATCGCCACTGGCAGGGGCCGGAGGATTAGCAGCGGTATTGATATAAAGTGCCAATGGAGCTGGTTGATTAGCGGCAAATACTTTACGCAAACTAGAGTCGTGAAGGATGCTGTAATTCAACCGTGGATCACGGTTTTTATAAGGATTGGCAGGGTCGTATCCTGAAGTTGGATCGGTAATTTCTTTACCATTTTGCATGGGGAAAGCACTCACCATTTCCTGGTAAGGGAATGGCCCGCCAGATCCGCCACGGGAAGGTGCATCCCACAAACCTTCCAGGTATTTGTTATCACCCATCATCCGGGAGAAGATAAATTCAGAATTGTACCGTAGGGTAAACATGCGTTGAAAGCCATATCCTAGTTGGCCCGATACGCTTGTTGAATCGTAGTACAACGAATAAGCATTCAAACCAATTACTGCTCTTGCAGCATCGGCAGCCAGCCGCCAGCGGTTCAGGTTTATATCCGGATAAGCAACAATAGAATCTAGCCCGGCCATTCCTTTTGCCTGGCCACCATCGTTGAACAGAGGACTGGCTGCAAACAGCAACACTCTTGCTTTTAATGCCAAGCAGGCCCCCTTGCTAATGCGGCCATACAACGACCCTGTTTGAGCGGCTGGCAAATCCTGTGCAGCGGCATCACACTCGGAAACGATATAATTTACACAAGCCCGGTAGGAATTTCTTTTGGCGGGAATAACATCGCTGGCAGTATAAATGGTATCACCTATCAATGGAACGCCACCATAGTGCTGCAGCATCATAGCATAATACCAGGCTCTCAAAAACCGGGCTTCTGCTTTAGTTTGCATCTTTAATACAGCATTGAATGGAATAGTGGGAAGGTGCTTTAAAAACTGGTTAACCGAACGGATATTGGCATAAGGAACACGCCACGCATCATCAGGAACAATGTTGGCATTTACCGTACCCGTTGCAAACTGAATAAACCCATTGGTGCTGGAAGAATTAGGGCCTTCCGCTTCATAAGAAGATGCATCCAGACCTGCAGCATAACCACCGCCGCTGAAGCGCCGTGGGTCGGCGGCAAAACCAACGTTTGTATATATATTATTCAAAAAAGCTGCAGCGTTTACGCTATCTGAAAACGTGGTGGATTCATTCAGGCTGGTAGTCACCGTCTGGTCGAGGAAGCTACCTTTTTTGCAGGAAAACAACCAGCAGGAAGTGCATAAAGCGAAGAAGAACAGAAATTTCATAAGCAAGCAATGTTGAGTAACCTTTTAAAGGAGGGGAAAGCAATAACCAACTCCATCAAGGCAGATGTTCTCATTACAAGTACCTTAACATTTAGAACACCTCCATTATCTAATTTATTTTTTCATCAGGAAATGGAACATGGCTTTTGTTTTCATTTTCATTTGTGGTTGAATGCAATTTGAAAACAGCTAGAACCCATGACCGAAAGCAGTATGCAAACTTTCGAAGCTATATCTCCGACACAGTAGAAAAGAGATCAAGACTGAGGCATTACTTGTTATTATAAGGCTCTACTATCAGCTTGTATTTCCCGTCTTTCAGCAAGCTTTCATCAAATTCTATTTCAATGTTTTTGGTTTCCCCTTTCATTAGGGTAAAATAATCATCGTTGGCAATGGCAGGTAAAATGCGTTCGTTGCTAGTGGCGTTGTATGCCTGCACATGCGTAGCAAACGCTACTCCGTTACCCACATTTTTTATAGTGGCTTGAATGATGTTTTTGCCATCTTTTTTTACCAGTTTAGACGTGGTTTTTAAGTTGGCTTTGGGCAGCGTATTCAGCAAAGTGTAATCAGCCGATTTGGGACTACGCCAGTAAAAATTATCTGAAACTAATTCACCATCTTCCTTTCGTAAAAACAAACGGATAAAATGCGTGGCTGATAAATCCGGTTTCGCTTTCGTACGCCCATACGCTTCAAAATCATATAAAGAATAGCCCCACTGCGTAGCCCGTTTAATACCTAGCATTTTGATATAACGGGTAGTTACCGGGGTTAGCTTAATAATTTCCGGACCGCCTTTGCTATTGGTATTTTCATACACATCCTTCCAGGTTTGGGCATCGTCGGATATTTGCAACTTGTAATGCTGGGCATGAGCAGCTTCCCAATTCAAAACCACTTCGGCTATTTCGATTGGCTTGCCCAGGTCTGTATAAATCCACTGGTCGTCAGAATAATTGCTGGCCCAGCGGCTGCCGCCACTGCCGTCTGTTGCAGCGTCAGGGTCACCAGCATCTTTGGAAGTGCTGGAAGCAAATGCTTCTTTGCCAAAGGCTAAATTGTCGGTAGAAAAGTTGAGTGTAAAGCAAGGTGTGGCTGAATTAGCAACCGCATCCACCATGGTACTCATACCATATTTTTTTACAGGTGTTCCATCGATATTGTACACGATTGCATCTGCTTTTAGGTTGTTCAGCGTATTTAAAGTAGTGTTGCTCACCTTCACGCTGTTATCGGCGTAGCTCCACTGAATATGCACCGGCTCACAGGCTTTTTTTACACCCCAGTAAGCACCATTTAGGTCGTAATAATAATCGTAAGTCTGCCACACAAACGAGGGGTAGGCCGACTGGCTCATCCAGGTCATTACGCCGCTGGCATCGGCCCACATGTGGTGTTGCCAGCCTTCATATAGCGCCTTATTGGTTTCAATATTTACCAATTGGGCTTTGCGGCACCAGTCTTCAATACCAGTCGCTTTTCCGTAGCTGTTGTTGATGGTTGTTTCGTAGCGGTCAGGCCCGCCATTGCCCGCCGACGGACCGAAGAAATGCTTATCCCACATCTGGTTGCGGGGCCACCAATTGCTGTCGGGCATAAATTTCTTAAAGCTTTCGAACGTAGTAAAAACCGCCGTTCCGATTTCGGTACGCAAGCCCCAGCCAGGATCGCCGCCAAAGCCGCCAGGGTATTTAGTGAAATACCAATTGGGATGAAAATTAGCCCAAGGGCCGCTGCCAGTCAAATTATCGCTATGCGAGTTGGAATGATATTGCCGGTCGCCTGCAT
>CAXTDG010000490.1:0-4131 GCA_964242675.1 uncultured Chitinophagaceae bacterium | reverse complement strand
AGCAGGCCGCTGGTATATTTATCCATCCGGTGTCCCAAGCCAAAACGAGGCCAAACTCTATAAGTCAGTTCAGGGTTTTGATGTTGCAGGTAATAGGCAACGCCATTTACCAAAGTGCCGCTATAGTTGCCACTTCCCGGATGTACTACCATACCTGCCGGTTTGTTTACCACCATCACATCTGCATCTTCGTATACGATGTTCAGGTCCATTTTTTCGGGCACAATATCGCTGGTGTCCGGTTCCTCGTCGGTGAAGATGATGATTTCATCAAGCGGCTTGATCTTGTGATTATTCTTTACCGTTTTGCCGTTTACGGTAATCATTCCGGCTTCAATGCTCTGCTGAATTTTGTTGCGGGTAGCACCTTCCAGCCGGTTCATAATGAACTTGTCAATACGAAGAGGCGCCTGACCTTTATCAATAGTAAATACATTTCGCTGATATAGGATTTCGCCATCGTCAGGAGTTTGGTCTTCGGCAGGAAGCAGTTGCTCTTCGTTCATGCGGGCAAATGTACACACCCAATTTCTTTATGCTGGAAGCATCTGACCTACACCTACTAACGACGAATAGAGGAAAGTAGAAATGATATAGAAAGCTGCACATTGGAATGCTGAATAGAAATTCTATAGTTGAGAGGCTGCCGGATGGTGCAAAGTAGCCCGTAAAGCGCCGGAGGAATGTTGAAATGGTACAGCAATGCCTCTACGGCGCTGCAGACTACTTAGCACCAGCCGGAACAAAAGCTCATTGAAGCTATCGAAGCCGATGGCCCCAAATGCTTTTGCATAAAAAAGCCTTTCCTGTAGGAAAGGCAAAAATAAAATGAAGCTATAGAGTAGTTTAAGCAACCGCTTGCTGCTGAAAGGCATCCATAGCATTTTTTACGCTACCGTATTGTAGCAAGAGTGCTTTTGCTTTTTCGTAGTCGGTTTCTTTCAACTGCTCCATTAGCATTTTTACACCCCTATCTACCAGCTTTTCGTTGGTAAGTTGCATATTCACCATTTTGTTATCTTCTACCCTACCCAGCTGAATCATAACGGCGGTGCTAATCATGTTGAGTACCAGTTTTTGGGCCGTACCGCTTTTCATGCGGGTGCTACCGGTTACAAACTCTGGCCCTACCACCACTTCTACCGGAAAATCTGCTTCACGGCTAACGGGTGAAGCCGGATTACAACTGATGCTACCAGTAACGATACCCTGCTGGCGACACTGCTGCAAAGCACTGATTACGTAAGGTGTGGTTCCGCTGGCGGCAATACCTACCACTACATCGGCTGGGGTAATATTGTAAGTCTGTAAATCGTGCCAGCCATTTTCAGTACTGTCTTCGGCATATTCCACCGCTTTGAACATAGCGCCTTCGCCACCGGCAATAATACCAATTACCAAACCCTGCGGTACGCCAAAAGTGGGCGGGCACTCGCTGGCATCTACCACACCTAGGCGGCCACTTGTACCAGCCCCTATGTAAAATAAACGTCCGCCGCTCAACATTTTATCACTAATAGCTTCTACCAGTTTTTCAATTTGCGGCATAGCCCGTTCTACTGCTAATGGCACTACTTTATCTTCCTGATTAATGCCGTATAATATTTCGTTGATGGACTGATTTTCGAGGTGACGGTGGCGTGAGTTGCTCTCCGTTATTTTTATAAAGTCAGTCATTTTAAGGCCTGTTTTAGTTTCTTGAACACACATGCATATTAAAGTTTCGTTTACAATAATACCTTTGAAAGGCATTGTAAAAACACAGACAGCAGCCTTTTGAACTGTATGTCTTTTGTTTTACTACTCTTCTTTAATACGCTTTTTGGCTAAATGTAACGGTTAAGCTTCGGCTGTATGATACGCCACAAGACCTTCAATCGGCTCTTTTACAACATTGCCTAATTGCAATTCCATAGCATGGCACAGGCGGTCCAGCACATCCCGGAAATGCCAGGCAATGCTACCTGTAAAATGAATGGGCATTGTCCAGGTTTCGCTGTATTTATACAAATGGGTGAAGAAAAAATCGTTCAGTCCATCTTCAATAATGTTCTCAATCATAAAATGGCCCCGGTTGGCCGTAAGAAAGGTGGTAAAGGAAGCCAGGTATCGATTAGGCTGCGGTTGCTTATACACATGATCTAAAATATGGGTATAATCTGTACGGTATTTTTCCTGAAACTGTTGCATCAGGTCGTCGTCGAAAGTGTGGTAGATATAATGCTGCAGCACTTTTTTACCCAGGTATGCCCCGCTGCCTTCATCACCTAAAATATAGCCTGGTGCAGGATTGTTTTTAATAACACGTTGGCCATCAAATACGCAACTATTAGAGCCAGTTCCTAGTATGCAAGCCACCCCTTCGTTATGGCCACACAATGCTTTTGCAGCAGCAGCCAGGTCGGTAGCTACATTGACATCCGAGTTTGGAAATACTTTTTTCAGTGTTTTTTCAACACATTTTGCATTTTCAATTTTGCCACAACCAGCGCCGTAATAACAAATCTGGTCAATAGACTCGTCGGGCAACTGCGGCAATAAATGAGTTTGTAGCAGTTCCTGAATTTGTGCCCCTTTTAAGAAGTAAGGATTAATACCTGGCGTTTCCAGATAGGTATGTGATGCACCATCGCTTAGGCACCAGGCCGCTTTTGTAGCACCACTGTCTGCAATAAGTTTCATAATAGGCTTTTCAAAATGGAGAAATGAAAATAGGGTTATCGGAGCAGAATGAGAAATCAATTGATAATTAAGAATTTACGACTGATAATCCATAATTCATTGAAACTTATGTAGTAAGATCAATTATCCATTGTAAATTGTCAATTAGCTATTGCCTCCTACATTTACCCAAAATGTTTTTTACATGACCCGGAAAGAATATCAGGAACAAAACAAAGACCGTTTCTTAAACGAGTTACTTGATCTTTTGCGCATTCCCAGCATTAGTGCCCGTAGCGAAAACAAGACCGATATGATCGCTTGCGCCCAGGCTTTTAAAGAAAAACTAGAAGCAGCCGGTGCGGACAAGGTCGAAATTTATCCAACCGATGGCCACCCGATTGTGTATGGCGAAAAGATAACTGACCCAGCCAAACCAACCGTATTGGTATATGGCCACTACGATGTGCAGCCTGCTGACCCACTTGAGTTGTGGCATAGTGGTCCTTTTGAACCAATGATAATAGACGGAAAAATATTTGCCCGTGGCGCCTGCGACGACAAAGGCCAGGTGTACATGCACATAAAGGCGTTTGAAAGCATGAATGCCGCTGGTGAACTACCTACCAACGTAAAGTTTTTGATAGAAGGTGAAGAAGAAGTAGGCAGCCCTAACCTGGCCACATTTGTAAATGAAAATACTGAACTGCTCGAGTGTGATGTGATACTCATTAGCGATACCAGCATGATAAGCCTCGAAAATCCAAGCATTGATGTGGGCGTTCGTGGCCTTACTTATATTGAAGTAGAAGTAACCGGCCCTAACCGGGATCTGCACAGTGGCGTATATGGCGGTGCGGTAGCCAATCCGCTGACAATGCTGAGTAAAATGATTGCCAGTTTGCACGACGAAAACAACCACATCACCATACCTGGTTTTTATGATGATGTGCTGGAATCCAGCGAAGCAGAACGGGCGGAAATGGCGAAAGCACCTTTTGACATAAAGGAATATGAAACTGACCTAGGTATTAGCGATATATGGGGTGAAGCGGGTTTTAGTACTATGGAGCGTACTGGCATACGGCCTACACTAGAAGTGAACGGCATGTGGGGCGGCTATACTGGCGAAGGTGCTAAAACGGTATTACCTTCAAAAGCGTTTGCCAAAATCAGTTGCCGACTGGTGCCTAACCAAAGCAGCCACGTGATTGAAAAAAAACTAATTAATTATTTAAAAAGCATTGCCCCGGCAGGTGTAACCGTGGAAGCCAAACCGCACCACGGCGGCGAACCTTACGTAACACCGGTGGATAGCATCCCTTACAGAGCGGCAGCAAAAGCTATTGAAGCCACTTTTGGTAAAACACCCATTCCGGTTCGGGGTGGCGGCTCAATTCCTATTACTTCATTATTTGAAAAAGCATTAGGCGTAAAAGTGGTATTTCTTGGTTTTGGCCTGGACAGCGA
>CAXTDG010000489.1:0-4148 GCA_964242675.1 uncultured Chitinophagaceae bacterium | reverse complement strand
TAAAAAATGCGTTAGCTGCCGAAGGTGCAGTGGTTGAAATAATTGCACCCCGCCAGCGCTATGTAATTGCTGAAAATGACGAGCAGATACCGGTGCATCATAGTTTACTTACCATGGCTTCCGTGTTTTACGATGCGGTGTATGTACCGGGTGGCACTAACAGCGTAGCTGCTTTGGAAGCCGAACCAGATGCCCTGCATTTTTTAAATGAAGCCTTCAAACATTGTAAACCCATCGCCGCCGACAAAGCTGCTTTACAGGTTATTCAGTCTACGTATTTTGGCCGCAAATTGCCAGCCGATTACCAACCCGATAGCGTAAAAATGGAAGGCATTGTAATTAGTGATGATCTAAGTTATTTATCAGAACAATTTATTACTGCCATGAAGCAACACCGTTTCTGGGAAAGAGAAAAACCCCGGAAAGTACCGGCTTAGTTTCACTACTGTTTTATAAAAAAAGGAATGCTCAGGCATTCCTTTTTTTGTTGTGCAAATGCTTAACTAATATGTCCGTCATTGCGAGGAGGGTTCCCCGATTTATCGGGGCAGGCTCTGCCCGACGAAGCAACCTCAAGAGGAGCACTCTTCCAAAGTATGAGGTGGCTTCGGCAAGAACCTCGCCATGACGGGAGTTAAAATAAAGCCGTTTATGTACTTAGCATCACTTTAAAAAACTTATTTATACGGCGCTGTTACTTCCAATCGGTTATTGTCAGGGTCCAGCGTTTCAAATTCATAATAGCCATCACCGGTTTTAAGTGGGCCTCTCAAAATGGTATAACCATCGGCTGCTAATTGTGCCGCTTTTGCATCTACTTCCTGCATTTTATCTACACCAAATGCCAGGTGAATGATTCCCTGATGTTGTGCTGTTACAGTATCATTTTGATTTGCCGGAATCCCAGGCTTACTCATTATTTCAAGCCTTGCACCCGAATCAAACTGAAGAAAATAACTTTCAAAACCATTTGTTTCATTTCTATACTTTTCATTCGATTTTCCACCAAAATATTGTTCATAATACTCCTTCAGTTTTTCCAACTGATTCGTCCAGATGGCTACGTGTTCCAATGTCATATTGATAAGCTGTATTGAGTAATTGATGTAAAGAATATTTTAAAGAAAAGGATGCTTACAAAATGTTGTGCAGCTTTATGTATTGCAACAGCATAATCGTTTTACCATCTTTTATTTCACCGCTGTCAATCATTTGCATGGCCTCATCAATGGGCAGTTCCAGCACTTCTATGTTTTCCTCTTCATGTGCTACGCCACCGCCTTCATGCACTCTCATGCTAGCTTCATATTCGGCTACGAAAAAGTACAATATTTCTGTTACCGAACCGGGCGACATATAAGCTTCAAATACTTTCCGCACATCGGTAATTTTATAGCCGGTTTCTTCTTCTGTTTCCCGGCGAATGCAGTCTTCTGCATTGTCCTTATCCAGTAGGCCAGCACAGGCTTCTATCAGCATACCCGAAGCATTGCCATTTACAAAAGTGGGCAACCGAAACTGACGGGTAAGAATCACCGTTTTATTTGCAGTATTATATAGCAAAATGGTAGCCCCATTGCCCCTGTCGTATGCTTCCCTGGTTTGCGTTAGTTTAGTTCCATTTTTCTTCACATACTCGTAGGTTATCTTTCGTAACACATACCAGTTGTCAGATAAAACTTCTGTCTTTAAAATGTTTACATCCGTAATCATTGAGGTTGATAGTTTAAGGATTGGGGGTTGAAGATTGCAGGAAACAAAATTAGGAGTGTAGGCAAAAAAACAAGCCTAAGTGCTTGCCGCTTATCCTGTCCAGGCTTGCACTTATCAATTAAGCTGTAATCTTTTACTCTTCTATATCCAATTCTTCTATAAAACCAGGTTGCGACTTTTTTTGAATTGGAAGTTTGCTTATTAAAAAGTAGCCGCCATCAATATCCGCTTAAAAGGATAAAAGACCGGGGAAGCAGGAAATTTTTGTTGCAATCGGTTTTTAAATTCAGCAACAAATTGCTGCTGTAGTTCACCATTCAATTTTTCCATGTAAGGAATGAGAGCCGTACCGGAAACCCAATCGAACAAAGCATTTGCATTTGCTAAAATGAGTGGATAGATTTTTTCAAACACCTGAATATTTGTACCGCCCTGCTCGTACAAAATTTGTGCGTAGTCATCTATCTCCAAAACCGGCGAATCACCTTTCCAGTTTTGCAACTCAGTAGCAAAGGGTTCTGTAGCGGCTAATTCATTCAGTATAATATTGGAAATATTATGGTGCTGTGCAGGCATTTGAATAGCTAGTTGCCCGCCCTTGTTTATGGTTGAAATAATCTGAGGCAACAACATTGTATGACTATCAACCCACTGTATAGCCGCATTGGAAAATACTAAGTCCCACTTTTGAAGCAGGGCTATTTGGTCTTCAATACTGTTGCATTTAAATTGTATCTGTTCACTTTCGAATGCTTTCGATTTTTGGAGCATTTCAGGTGAAGCGTCGATGCCTAATACCGTTGAACCAGGAAGCATTTCTGCTAGCTTTTGCGTCAACTCACCGGTACCACAGCCCAGATCAATCACTGCCATACCAGGGTTTATCTCCAGTAGGCTGCATAAGTCGTAAAAAGGTGCCGACCGTTCTGATTTGAATTTATTATAAACGTCAGGATTCCAAGCCATAAAGCAGGTATTTACAGAAATTTATTTACCAATTATTTCCAAGGTTTTGCTATCCTTTTTTCCATTGTAAAATTTATCAAGCACCGCTTCAAAAACCGGATCTGTATTAGGCAATGCAGCAAATAGCGTCATGCTGGATTTAAGTTTCAAATCGTCCGGGTTACCCATTACCTGCGTAGCATTGCTACTTTGCAATTGCAGTAGGGCGGCGCTAATTTCCAGCAGTCTTTTGCCCAATACCGGATGCTGTAAATACGCAGTTGCTTCGTCCAAATTCTGTATCGCATAAAACTGAGCCATTTCGCTAAAGCCCAGGCCTTTTATCTGTGGAAAAACGTACCACATCCAGTGGCTTCTTTTCCGGCCGCTTTTAATTTCGGCCAGCGCATCTGCATAGTTACGGGCCTGTGCATCCGTAAATCTTTTCAAGTTGAATTCAGTATTCATACGCTTCAATAATTCGAATGATAAACAGCTATAAAAATTTACAAAGCAGCATACTGCTTGCCAAAGAGGTATGCTGCTAAATTGCTATGCAAAAAAAGACCATTAAAAATACTTACCGCTTCTGTTGCGCCATAGCACTTTTTATAAAATCAGGGGCACTGGTCCATTGCAAATCAGCATAGCGGTCATTGTCCAACTGCTGCGGTGGTGCCGTAAACATGCTTTGCAGGTATTGCCCGTTTTGCCATTTTGGGTACAATTCGTTTTCACCTTCAGGATGTGCAGCCCTTGCTGTTTTGTTATTAGCAATCAAATCGGCCAGGCTACCCATTCGTACGGTTGTAAATGCATTGTTCGTAGCCTTACCAGCTACTTTTGCCAGATCGTTAGGGGTAGTGCGAAAACTGGCAATATGCAATACTTCCGGTGCAGTATCATCCAGCGCTACTGCTGCAGTGTAGGCAGCCGTATCATTCATAGTGGTGAAGTCTAAAATCCAGTCCGCATTTTCCCAAAACCCGATGGTTTTATCTTTCAAGTTCAGTAGCGGACTGCCATACATCAGCACTTCTGCAAAAGCATTGTTGAAGATAGAAGTAGCCTTAACTGGTGCTTTCATAAGGTGTTGATGAAATGCTTTACGCAAATCGAAATTGCGGTTTTCGCCATCTGGCAGGTCGGTGAAATCGGTAGAAAAATCGGATGGAATAAAACGGGGAACACCAGAAGCCACTGCGGCATCCAGCAAAGCAGTTTGTGCTTCCACAATTACATCGTGTAGCCCCTGCAAGGCCGATACTACACAGGCAACACCTTCGCAAGCTGCTGTTAGTTCTGAAACGGTGTAGCTCTGTACCTCAGTTATTTGTACGCCCTGCTTTTCTAGTGCTGCTACTTTGTCTTTATTAGCCCCCTGCCGAACAATAGCCCGTACAGTAGCCCTTTTACCAAGTAATGCTTTTACAATTCTACCGCCCAGGTTGCCCGTAGCCCCTGCTACCAATATTACCATGTTCATTTTG
>CAXTDG010000488.1:0-4150 GCA_964242675.1 uncultured Chitinophagaceae bacterium | reverse complement strand
CAAGGAATACCCGGTAAGCATCAACGGAAAGCTGCGTACCACCATGACTTTCCCACTGGATGCAGAAGCCTCAGCCGTAGAACCGGAAGTGTTGACCAACGACATTGTACAGAAATGGCTGGAAGGCAAACAGCCGAAGAAGATTATTTATGTGAAGGGAAAGATGATAAACGTGGTGGTCTAGCATAGGGGCGAACCCATGTGTTCGCCCCCAACTCATCACCCCAACCTTATATGTTCACCTCAAACATGTATGTGTTTGGGGCAGACACATGGGGCTGCCCCTACGGTGTTGCCTTCCCATAAGTATTTTCCTGTAGCCGTACATGCCGCCCCAGAAACCATTTCACCGTTACCACAAACAGATTATCATAGTCTGTATCTGGTATTTCGTTTATACTGGGGTGCAGGCCAATAGCCGTAAGCATAGGCAGCACCGTGTTACTATGGCCTACTACTAAAAAGCCTTTTTTCTTCAGATGGCTTAGTGAATCCAGTAAGGGTTTTCCGGCATCGGCCTGGTAGCGGCGCAGCGTAATGCGTTGGTCAATGGCGGTGGGCTCGGCCGTTAAAAACGTTCTTTCGTATTGCGTAGCATAAGCACCATTTAGTGAGTCGGCGTGTAGCAAATCTTTAAGGGCTATGGCTCGTTGTTTTCCTTCGGGAGTAAGGCCGGGGTCGGCACCAGTACTCATCTTTTCAGCATGGCGAACCACATATATTTTAGTAGTGCTACAAGCAGTTAGCAACAGAAGCAACAGGCAGGGGAAAATATTTTTCATGGGGCAATTTTACAAATTGAAAAGTAAATCCTTTCTTCATACCCCTAATCTAAATCTAGTGCAGCCATGGCACACCCACGCCTGCTTACCCGTTTTATACCCATCTGGAAAGAAGCGCCGTCGCTACGCCTGCTGGTGCCGCTTATGGTTGGTATTATTGTGCAATGGTATTTGCCGCTGCCATTTATTGCTGTTTTTATTACAGGCATTGGTTGCCTGTTAGCATTGGTCGTTTTTCATTTCGCCTCCGGCAAATACCGTCTGTATTTCAGCATTGCCTTGCAGTTGCTAGTGGCTGCTATTGGTGCTGCGTTGGTTTGGCTGAACAATACAACGCACCAGCAATCCTTTATTGGCAGGCAATATAAAGACAGTGCTGTAGTGTTGGCAACGCTACAGGAGCCGCTGGTAGAAAAGCAAAATTCCTACAAAGCCGAAGCAATAGTTGCCGTGTTGCAAAACGGCCAGCTACAACCCACTGCCGGCCGCATCGTTATCTATTTTAAAAAAGAAGGCAACCCGCCGCCCCTGTATTATGGCAGCCAGATTGTATTTGCCAGGCCATTGCAAAAAATAAAAAACGCAGGCAATCCTGGTGGCTTCGATTATGAGCGGCACAGCCTTTTTCATAATTTATTTTACCAGGTTTTTCTTTCTGCAAAAGACTACACAGTTCAACCGCAGCGGCAGGTCAATCGTTTCCAGCAACATCTCTTTACTGCTCAGCAGTGGGTGCTGAACGTATTTAAAAAATACATACCAGGAAAAATAGAAAGCGGCATGGCCGAAGCACTGCTAATTGGCTACCGCAACGATCTGGACCGGGATGTGGTACAGCGCTATAGTAACACCGGCGTGGTACATATTATTGCCATTAGTGGTATGCATCTGGGATTAATTTATTGGCTGGTGCTGCTTCCCTTTAAGCCATTCAGAAAAACAAAACACCTGCTAATTGTGCAAGCGCTTTCCGTAATTGCGGTGCTATGGTTTTTCTCTTTACTTACGGGTGCTTCGCCTTCTATTTTGCGTAGCGCCGTTATGTTTACGTTCATTGCTTTGGGTGAAATCAAGGGCCGAAGAAGTAGCATCTACAACAACCTATCGCTATCCGCTTTATTCATTTTGTTGTTCGATCCCTTTTCGTTGTGGGATGTTGGCTTTCAGTTGAGTTATGCAGCAGTGCTAAGCATCGTTATCTTCTCAAAAGCCATTAGCAACTGGCTGTATGTACAAAACCGGCTCCTGCGCTGGGGCTGGAATTTAATAGCCGTTACTATTGCCGCACAAATTCTTACGTATCCGCTGGTGGCGTATCATTTTCACCAGTTTCCTACGCTGTTTCTAATTACCAATCTTATTGCCGTACCGCTTAGTACCGTCCTCATTTTTGTACTCATTGCACTGCTGCCTTTTTCTTTTATTCCGCCTGCGGCAAAAGTTATTGGCTTATCAGTTCAGTATTGCATCGAGGCGCTCAACTGGTTTATTGATTGGGTAAATGGCATTTCCTTTTCGCTGATTGACCAGATTTCGTTCACCATCCCCATGACACTAAGTTTGTTTACAGTGATTGCAGCGGCGGGCTGGTGGCTGCTTCGACGTTCGCCCAGGGCAATGGTGGCAGCATTAGTGGCATTGGTTGTTTTTACTAGCTTATATACTATGCAGTTTGTGCAACACCAGCGCCAGCAGCAACTCATTGTGTACAATGTGCCGCAGCATACCGGCATAGATATAGTGCAAGGCAGCCAATACATTTTTGTGGGCGATGATGAACTGCTGGAAGATGGCTTCCTGCAAAACTTTCACCTGAAGCCCAGCCGGGTGCTGCACCAAATGAGTATGGCCAATCAACTACCTAATATTGCTACCACGCCAACGGTATTGCAAGCTGGTAAAATGAAAGTGGTAATTGTAAATAGCAAAATAAGTCTTGACAACGTAGCTACTATTTCGCCAGACGTGCTGCTCATTACTGGCAACTCCAATATTAGCTTGGAAGATGCGGCTCGGGTATTTCATCCCCAAATAATTGTAGTGGATGCCAGCAATAAATACTACCGCATCAAACGCTGGCAACAAGAGGCCAGCCGCTTACATTTGCGCCTTCACGCAGTAACGGAGCAGGGGGCTTATGTACAGGATTGGAAGTAATGAATATCGTATGTTACGAAAAACGTAGTACTTTATTTAATAAATAAGCATGAAAGAATTAGAACTAAAAGATATTGATTTCAAAGAGTCTCTTCAGATTTGTTATGAAGACATCGAGCCTTTTTTGATGAAAGAGTTGAATAATCTTCGAGACAGTCTTGTTTTACTGCCAGAAGATACTGATAAACAAACAAAACTATCTCTGTTTCAAAAAACCGTTGAGAATTTAAATGAATTAGAAAATAATGAATCGTTAGAAAGCAATATCGACACAGAAGAACGAGAAGGATTATGTGATGCACTTTATAAAATGGGCAACATAATTGGGTTAGATGAATCGACAGATTATATTGACAATTGGAGAAATTGGTAATAAAGAAAAGCTGCCCCTACATTCGCACCCGCATTGTTCATTATTCACAATTCATCGTTCATTCAAATGTCTTCTCGACCCATTCGTTCCGCCCTCATTTCGGTTTTTTATAAAACAGGGCTCGATCATATTATCAACCTGCTGCACAAGCAAAATGTAACCATTTACTCCACCGGCGGTACGCAGACTTTCATAGAAAAACTGGGCATTTCCTGCACGCCGGTGGAGTCGCTTACTACGTATCCTTCTATCCTGGGTGGCCGGGTAAAAACCCTGCACCCGGCTGTGTTTGGTGGTATTTTGGGCCGTAGAGACAATGCGCAGGACGTACAGGAAATGCAGGAATATCACATTCCGCCTATTGATCTTGTAATTGTAGATCTATACCCGTTTGAAGAAACCGTAGCGAGTACCAGCGATGAAAAGCAAATTGTAGAAAAGATAGACATTGGCGGCCCGTCTATGATTCGGGCAGCCGCTAAAAATTTCAATTACCTAACTGTAATTGCCAGCAAAGATGACTACTCAAAGCTGGAAACTATTTTAGAGCAACCCGAAGCCGTTACCACTATTGAACAACGAAGGGCTTTTGCAGCCCGTGCCTTCCAGATTGTAGCCCATTACGATTTTGCTATCAGCCAGTATTTCAGCCCGGCACAAGGGGATGAGTTTTTTGCTGCGGCTGCTTACCCGGCTCCGCTTCGCTATGGCGAAAACCCACATCAGCAGGCGAAATTTTATGGTAA
Organism: uncultured Chitinophagaceae bacterium; assembly: GCA_964242675.1. Taxonomy (GTDB): domain Bacteria; phylum Bacteroidota; class Bacteroidia; order Chitinophagales; family Chitinophagaceae; genus JAZKFT01. The sequence goes on along the minus strand of CAXTDG010000488.1, from coordinate 92 downwards.
GCTGAATGATATATTTTCCCAACTACACGGAAAAGAATTGAGCTATAACAACCTGGTAGATGTGGATGCGGCGATTGAATTGATCAGAGAAT
>CAXTDG010000487.1:0-4156 GCA_964242675.1 uncultured Chitinophagaceae bacterium | reverse complement strand
GAACAGTGGTTTACACCACATGGAGGCACATAAGGTGAGGGAATAAAGATTTACCACGAAGGCACGGAGACACTAAAGAATACAAAAGGAAATTTCTTGCTTCTTATAAAAGAAGACAGCCCGCAAATGCAGGCTGTTTAAGAATAATTTAGAAAGATAATGGACCCCTTTCTTATGTTTTCTTACGTATAAACTACCGTGTCTACGTGGTTGAAACTACTTGCGAAAATCACTCTTATGCAACTTGCCTTCGGCTTCCAGTTCTTTCCGAACATTGTCAAGGGTACCATTTACAAACTGGCCGCTCTGTGGTGTGCTGTAGGCTTTTGCCAAGTCGATATACTCATTAATAGTAACTTTTGGCGGGATGGTATCGAAATATAGGAACTCGCAAATGCCCATTTCCAGAATTATCATATCGAGCAGGGCTATACGGTCGGCTTCCCAGTTGCGGAGTTTTGGTTTAACAATGTCCTGCAATTGCTCTTTGCGGTCAGTGGTCGTTTTCAAAAGCTGCATGGCAAACTCCCGTTTGTCTTTGGTTACCATTTCATCCAGCTTAAATGTACCGGGTTTTTGAATGAATTGTAAAAGCAGCATCCGTAGCATATCGGCATCATCGTCCCAGTTGTTGTACAGCAATTCTGCATCATCGGTAAAATCTTCGTCGGCCAGCATCAGGTCGGTAAAAATGAAATCTATTACTTCTTTGTCGGCATTTCTATCCTTCGCCTCATTAGCATTGAATACCTTATAGGTTGTGCTATCGTATAGTTTGTGATAGGTTTTACGCACCAGATCAATAGTGTTTTCCGGCTTGAAGTTGTATTGCAACATCATTTGCTTGTATAGTGGCGATTCCAGCATTTTCCACAGCACCTCGCTACCAGCAATTTTGGTGGGTACGTTCATATCCGCTTCGTTAGGTCTGTGTTTTCCAGCCCGGTTGTGAGCATCGGTTTCGGCATAACGGGCCACCTGGGTTAGCACATAAATCATCCACGAAAAAAGAGAAAGCGTCTGGTCGAGGGATTGACTTAAGAGTTTTATCGGGTCGGAGGGCTTTGTATTGGGTTGCTCTGTTTCGGCCCGTAAGGCGTACAGCGCTTGCATAACTTTGATGCGGAGATTGCGGCGACTAATCATGTTAGGTAGTAAGAACTTCTTTTTTAGCGGCGGCAAATGTAAGGTAGGGTAGTAAGCTAAATAGGAAAAGTAAAAAATCGAAGGGCTAAAGCCCTGTTATAGATCAATCACCCGGTCTGATAAATAGATCTATTGGCCTTTTTTTAATTTTCACTTTCATTTCTACTCATTTCCCTGACAAAATTGCTTTTTTCATTCAAGCGTTTTTGTATAGCAACTTCTTGTAAGCGAAGTGTTTTGACAGGCTACCGGTAATTTTTTCCTATTTCTGTCATAAGGTTGGGCTGTATTCACTCGTGGCATAAAGTTTACAGATGGGGTGCAGTTTATATAAACACTTGTTTAACCAAAAAATCGATAAAAATCATGGCTAACGAAACAAAGCCTAACGTTACTCCGCTACACGACCGAGTAATTGTAAAGCCTGCTGCTGCCGAAACAAAAACTGCTGGTGGCATTATCATTCCTGATACAGCCAAGGAAAAACCACAACGTGGTATCGTTGTAGCTGCTGGTCCTGGTAAAAAAGATGAGCCTACAACTGTGAAAGAAGGCGATAACGTATTATATAGCAAATATGGCGGTACCGAAATCACCCTGGATGGTGTTGAGTACCTGATTATGCGTGAAACAGATATTCTGGCAATCGTTTAGATTTAATGTGCTGATATGCTAATCTGCTTATTTGCTAATACAGAAAAGCAACCAGCCAAAAAATTAAATCTGTCCTTACAAAATTTTAAAAACTGAATAATGAGATAATTAGCACATCAGCAAATTATCCCATTAGCAAATTGAATACAATGGCAAAACAATTATTTTTTGATATCGAAGCCCGCAACAAAATGAAGCGTGGCGTTGATGTACTGGCCAATGCCGTTAAGGTAACGCTTGGACCTAAAGGCCGCAACGTAGTTATTGAAAAGAAATTTGGTGCTCCATCTGTAACTAAAGATGGTGTAACCGTAGCAAAAGAAATAGAACTGGAAGACCTGATTGAAAATATGGGTGCCCAGATGGTGAAAGAAGTAGCTAGCAAAACCGCTGATATTGCTGGTGATGGTACTACAACTGCAACTGTTCTGGCTCAAGCCATCATCAGCGAAGGCCTGAAAATGGTAGCTGCCGGTGCTAACCCAATGGATCTGAAACGTGGCATCGACAAAGCTGTGAAAGCAGTAGTTGGTAGCCTGAAAGCTCAGAGCCAGGAAGTTGGTGATGACAATAGCAAAATTGAACAAGTTGCTACTATTTCTGCTAATAGCGATAGCACAATCGGTAAACTGATTGCTGAAGCCATGCAGAAAGTAGGTAAAGAAGGTGTCATCACCGTTGAAGAAGCGAAAGGTACTGATACTACTGTAGAAGTAGTAGAAGGTATGCAATTCGACCGTGGTTACATCAGCCCATACTTCGTTACTAACAGCGAAAAAATGGAAGCTGACCTTCAAAATCCTTACATCCTGATTTACGATAAGAAAATCAGCACCATGAAGGACATTCTGCCAATTCTGGAAAAAGTTGCTCAAACCGGCCGCCCTTTGGTAATTATTGCTGAAGATCTTGAAGGTGAAGCACTGGCTACATTGGTAGTAAATAAATTACGTGGTACTCTGAAAGTGGCTGCTGTAAAAGCTCCAGGTTTCGGTGATCGTCGTAAAGAAATGCTGACTGACATTGCAACTTTGACTGCCGGTATCGTTATCAGCGAAGAACAAGGTTACAAATTAGACAACGCTGATCTAAGCTACTTAGGACAAGCTGCGGCCATTGCTATCAATAAAGACAATACTACTATCGTTGGTGGTAAAGGCGAAAAAGAAGCAATCCAGGCTCGTGTAAGCCAGATTAAAGCTCAGGTAGAAAATACAACTTCTGACTACGACCGTGAAAAACTGCAGGAACGTCTTGCTAAGTTGAGCGGTGGTGTTGCAGTACTTTACATTGGTGCTGCCACTGAAGTAGAAATGAAAGAAAAGAAAGATCGTGTTGACGATGCTTTACACGCTACTCGTGCTGCTGTTGAAGAAGGTATTGTACCAGGTGGTGGTGTTGCTTACATCCGTAGCGTAGAAGCACTGGAAGGTTTACAAGGCGAAAACGCTGATGAAACTACTGGTGTTGCTATCGTTCGCCGTGCTATTGAAGAACCACTTCGCCAAATTGTTTCTAACAGCGGTATCGAAGGTTCTATTGTGGTACAGAAAATTAAAGAAGGTACTGGTGACTTTGGTTTCAACGCCCGTACTGAAGTTTACGAAAACTTATTCCAGGCTGGTGTTATTGACCCAACTAAGGTTAGCCGTGTAGCTTTGGAAAATGCAGCTTCAATTGCTGGTATGTTGCTGACTACAGAATGTGTAGTTGCTGACAAGCCTAAGAAAGAAGAAGCACATACCCATGGCGCTGGTGCTCCTGGTATGGGTGGTATGGATTACTAAGATAATTCCTCATCATAAAAAAATCCCCGTGGCTGCAAGGCTTACGGGGATTTTTGTTTGTAAAAGTGAAAATCAATACGCTTTCCCATTGCGTATATACACTAAATTGGTAGGTGCCGGCATAGTAAAAATGTAAAAGGAAATACAACTATTTTTGAGGCTGCCTGATTTTAATATTATCAGGTATCTACTAACGACGCTCGTCATTTGAAACCAAGGCTTAATTACTGTTTCACTATTTTACTTTCTTGTATTATTTTGTAGCGAAAGCAATCAAGATACCATATAACTCCTGTAAAATGAACCTTGGTAAACCCTCGTCACTAAAATAAAAAAATTGAGAAAGGCATATATCATAGCTGCACACAAATATCCCGAACACCTCTGCCGCTTAATTGAAAGACTTGATGATGGACAGGCTACATTTTATGTGCATATCGACAAAAAAATAGACATTGATCAATTTAAAAGCTTAGATCAATTTGGCGATAAAATAAAGTATGTAAAAAGAGTAGTATCCCGTTGGGCCATAATGGGGCAGGTGAAATCTACACTAAATGCTATGGAAC
>CAXTDG010000486.1:0-4157 GCA_964242675.1 uncultured Chitinophagaceae bacterium | reverse complement strand
TATGACCCTCATAAGAGTACTGCCTTTTCTATCTCGATTAATCAGGTGGCTAATTTTAATAATAAAGTAAGCTATAGCGGCCTGAACAATGTAACAAGCTGGAGCGAACAATACCTGGAAGAGTTGGTACGAAACGGAGCAGGGCTTAATAGTGCTGAAAACGATTATCGGTTTGGTAGTAGCCTGGCTTATCGTACTTTTTTGGTTGATAGTGTAAACACAAATGGACAGTTAAGCGGCTATCGGTCGTTGGTAGATATTGCTTCCGGCGTTAATCAGGTGAATGATATCACTACAAAAGGGGGTATTCATGAAGTCAATATAGCGGTGGCATCTAACACCAACGATAAGTTTTACATTGGTGGTAGTATTGGTGTTCCTATTTATAGCTATACCCGTGACCAGGTTTATAGCGAAACGGATGCATCGGGCAAAACCAATAACAATTTTTCCTTTTTTCGCTACAACGAACACTATACCAGCAAAGGAATAGGGGTCAATTTAAAAGTAGGAGCAATCTTCAAACCGGTAGACAAAGTGCGGTTGGGACTTGCTTTACATTCACCCACATTTTCTAACATGACCGACCGGATCCGTAGTAGCATTACTACCAATACCGAAGGTTATTACCCCGGTGATGTAACTGCTACCAGCGATCAGTTGAATAGCAATCAGCCTGGTGTTTACCGATACCAAATGAGCACTCCTTGGAAAGCTATTTTGAGTGGAACCTATATTTTCAATGAGGTAAGCGATGTGCGGCGGCAAAAGGGCTTTATTACTGCCGATGCGGAATATGTAAGGCAGCAGGGAACCCAGTACAGCATTATAGAAGGTGGCACTACCGAAGATGATGAATACTATAAATCAGTAAACAACGCTATTGATGCCCGCTATAAAGGCACTTTCAACTTTCGGCTGGGTGGCGAAGTAAAATTTACTAACTGGATGGTACGGGCCGGGGCCGCACATTATGGCAATCCCTACCAGGAAAGTGTTTTGAAAAACAACCGTACCTTATTGAGCACCGGCTTAGGCTATCGCAACCAGGGTGTATTTGTCGACCTTACTTTTATTCATTCTATTGTAAACGATACCAACATACCTTATTACTTGGCTGATGTTGACAACACCTTTGCTACCGGTAAAAACAGTAAAGAAAACGTGATGCTGACGGTTGGTTTTAAGTTTTAAACTCATTTAATTTTAATGCGAAGCAGGACATTTTACGTGTCCTGCTTTTTATTTTATTAGAGCGTCATTAAAATGTCATTATAGCTAATAAGGTGCTATAGAAACGTTGTTTAACCGTAAAGTTTTCACTTTTGCACGATTTTTAGTATAGAAGTTTCACTGTCAAAAGCTGGCTCTCAGCCAGTTATCGTCTCCAACGTTTGCTTTTCCATTTAATGGGAAATTGTATTTCTGTATTTACATACAGTATTAACAGGATATTTTAAGCGGTTTTAGAAAGAACTTATATGACTCAAACGCTATCAGGCAACATCAAGCTATTGGTTGGTATAGGAATTACACTTGTATTAAGCTTTAGCCAGCAACAAGCAAAGGCACAAAAAACGGTTCAGGAATATCCGAATGGCGACAGTACTGTTGCTGTAGCTACGCTTGATAATCTGGTACAGTATGCTTTAAAACATCAGCCTGTTATCCAACAGGCATTGATTACAGAAAAGCTGGCCGATGCACAAATCCGGTCTCAGTTGGGTGCTCTGTTACCACAGATCAACCTCAATTATTTACTACAGCACAATATTCAGATCCCTTCCAACATCATTAATGGCAATGTAGTGCCTCTGGGGGTTGGCAATACTTCGGCGCTGCAGCTGCAATTGGCACAAAACCTTTTTAGCTCAGAACTTTTTGTTGCAAGCCGCAGCCAGGGAGATATACGGTTACAAGCTCGCCAGTTGACCAACAGCCAGCGGATTGATGTAGTAACCAACGTAACCAAAGCTTTTTACGACATCATCAGTACTGCACAACGCATACGGGTAACCGCAGAGGACACCATACGACTGGCCCGTAGTCTGCAGGATGCCTTCAACCGCTATAAAGTAGGAATAGTAGATAAGATAGATTACAAAAGAGCCACCATTGACCTGAATAACGCCAGGGCCGACCTGCGTAGCAATGAACAACTGGTAAGAGCCAAAACAGAAAATATTAAAAACCTGATTGGGTACCCTATTTCCGAACCGCTGCAAATTGTGTACGACAGCAATCAGTTGGAAAGGGATGCTTTTATAGATACGGCTCAAAAACCAGACTATACCAAGCGGATTGAATACGACTTGTTGCAGACAGAGCGCCACTTACTGGAGTTCAATGCCAAGCTGGCAAAACTGGCTTACCTGCCACGGGTGTCCTTCAACGCCGGGTACAATTTTAATTACCAGAACAGCAGTTTTGGAAAACTGTATGCTAATAACTTCCCAAGTTCTTTTGGCCAGTTGGTACTCAGCCTACCCATTTACCAGGGAGGGAAACGAAAAGCCGATGTGCGATATGCCGAACTGGAACTGGATAATAATCAATGGGATATTTACGCCCTGCGAAACAGCGTAAACAGCGAGTTTGCACAAGCCAAAGCTACCTACTTGGCTAATTTTATCAATTACCAAACCCTGCGGGAAAATGTAGATCTGGCGCAGGAGGTGTATGATGTAATACAATTGCAGTATCGCAATGGCATCAAGGCCTATCTGGAAGTAGTAACTGCCGAAACTGCCTTACGGGCAGCCCGCCTCAATTATTATGATGCTTTATATCAACTGCTAAGTAGCAAAGTAGATGTGCAAAAGGCTTTGGGGCAAATCCGTTATTAAGCAAATCCGTGAACCATCCTTTACCTATATCCATTAAAACAGGGCAAGCAAATTTTAAAAGAAGATGACGAACCATTTTATATACAGCACTTTATTAGTAACCAGCGTAGCTGCATTAATGAGCTGCGGTGGCAAAAAAGAAGACGACAAAAAAAATCAACCTCCACCAGCCGTATCAGTAAGCGTACAACCGGTACGCCAAACGGTGGCTACCTACTTTGATGAATACCCGGCTACCGTGGCAGCGCTCAATCAAATTGATCTTCGCTCTCAGGTGAGCGGTAATATTACCGGTATTTTTTTTAAAGATGGTGACCGGGTAACCCAGGGCCAGTTGCTTTATACAATAGATGACCAGCTATACAGTGCCAATGTACAACAGGCACAAGCCGCTCTTAGGGTACAGGAAGCCAACGTGAATCGGGCCCAGAAAGATGCCAACCGCTACCATGAACTGGATAGGGTAGATGCTGTAGCCAAGCAGTTAGTAGACAATGCAGATGCAAGCCTGCAGGTAAGCCAACGGGAAGCAGATGCTGCCAGGGCCAACATCAGAGCACTACAAACCAATGTAAAATACACAAGGGTATATGCTCCTTTCAATGGTACAATTGGTATTTCTCAGGTAAAAGTGGGTAGCCCGGTAGCAGCAGGCACTACAGTGCTAAATACCATTTCTACAACTAATCCACTGGCGGTTGACATTAATATTGATCAGAAAGAGATTTACCGTTTTGGCATGTTGCAAATGAAGCAGGACTCGTTGAAAGCTAATAAGGATTCCACTTTTCAACTGGCATTTCAGGATGAAATATATCCTGCGCCAGGTGCTATTGCGCTGCTTGACCGGGCCGTTGATCCCCAAACCGGAACGATAAGGATGCGACTGGTTTTTCCAAATGATAAAGGACTGCTACGGGCTGGCATGAGTGGAAAAGTACGGGTGAAGAACAATGCTAATCAGCAATCTCTTGTAATACCGTACAAAGCGGTGACGGAGCAATTGGGTGAATTTTTTGTGTATGTGGTAGGTGATAGCAACAAAGTATCACAACGCAAAGTATTGTTAGGAAATCAGGTAGATACAAACGTGATCATCCGTACGGGTTTGCAGGTAGGCGATACGATTGTAACGCAGGGCATGCAAAACCTGAAACAAGGAAGCGTTATTACTACCGCACCGCCGAAGCCGCAAGCACCAGCGAAATCGTAGAACGCAACGAATTATCGTGAATGGTTTCTAAAACCTGAACTATCCTGGTTTTTAAAACACACATCACTCCTCACAACTTCAATAAGTAACAACTTGTA
>CAXTDG010000485.1:0-4182 GCA_964242675.1 uncultured Chitinophagaceae bacterium | reverse complement strand
CAATTTTCAGGTTGGAAGTAATGACGGTAAGGATGTTTCCTTTTTTGCGGCCCGCCCGTTTTTCATTGATGTACGATCCCCATTCGGCCTCTACCCCGTCGGAAACAATATTAGTTACCGATGAACCTACTACTACCATGTGTCGGCAGCGGTCGAGGGCATCATCAATCGTTTTGCGATAGTCAGCATTGCCGAGTTGCGGTAGGGTTTCGTCTGCTTCAAACACCGTAAGCCCGCTTTTTACTAGGTAATCATACAGCTGTTTGGCAAGCTTCAGGTCAGCACTTTTGTGTGAGATAAAAACATCTATAGGACCACTGGTATTGGTTTGCTGGAGCATAGGAGTTTAGTTAAACTTAGGGCTGGTTGAGAATTACTCTAATACTATCAATATTAGGATGCGTAATACCTGAATCCGAAAGGGTTTGTAAATCACTTAGAAAAGCTTTTTTAAAAGTTTTATTATTACCAGAGGGTTTGTCTTTCCATAATAAATACCACGCCTTTGCTTCTTCGTACTTATTTTCCTGTAGCAGTATTGCCGGAGCTATATTCACTATTAACATATTCGTTTGTGGTTTATACTTCATGCCTTCCCGAGCTATCTGTTCTGCTGCAGCATATTGTTTTCCCAGTGTTAGCTGCCATGAAAGAGCAGCATAATCGCCTGCAAGAATATTAGTAAATTCGGTCAAGCCGCTATCTACCAACATTTTCCTTTTTCTTAATGCTTCCTGTTGCAAACGTATTCTTTCAGTACTGCTAGTTGCCCTTTTACGCTGCCCGGTTAATATCTCGGCATCAACATCCCGACGACCAAAAAACTGCTGTTCGGATTGTAATTTTCGGCGAATATTTTCTTCCGTATATTCCTGTGCCTCCAGTGTTATTTGGCCCAACATGGCTTTATACTCAACCAGTTTTTTTGTATGATAATACCCCTTATAAAACTCTCCCATGCTGATAATAGTGTTGTAAAAAAGAGGTATATATACTTCTGGCATACGGGCTTTGCCGGCAGTACAAAAATCAAGGGTTTCCCAATAAATTTTTTCTGCTGCTTCCAGTTCGTTCTCACCAGTATAAGCTGCTCCCAGATTTAGTTGAGTGGCTATAACTTGTGGCTGATACACTGCCGGATTGTGTTGAGCTAATTGTTTCTTTTTTCCCAACGACTCCTGTATTACTTTTTCGGCATTTACAAACTCACCCTTACCAATATAGAGTGATCCCATTACGCCCAGCATATCTGCCAGGTAAGGCTCGTACACTTCGGGATTGCTTTTGGCCAGTTGCTGGTAGATGGCCATAGCGCTTTTGAAAGTTCTTTCGGCAAATGCATAACCATTCAGATACTTCAACAGCATATCCGAGGCTTGCTTTTCGTACGCTGCAGAACCTTCTTTGGCAATTTGTAAAATAATGAAAGTAGCCTTTTGAAAAGCTTGTTCAATAAGGGCTATATCATATTTTTCTGTAAAGAGGCCTTCTGCACCGGTGGTAAGTCCGGCATTCGGCTGATCTTTTATCATCTTTTCATATCTACTTAAAGCCTCCCGATAAATTTGCTCGGCCGGTGCAAAATTGATTTGGCTCATGTATAGTGTACCCAGGTTTATACTGGCAACAATTACGTACAGGTCGTAGGCGGCAGAATTGTCTGCTGCTAGTTGTACATATTTATTGACTGCTTCTTTCAAAGCACTTTCGGCGGCTGTGTACTTTTTATGTTCAGTGTATAAAACGCCCAATCCATTTTGTATGCTTGCTAGTAGTGGCTGGTACGTTGGCAGGTTTACATTATCTGGTTGCTGACATATTTCCAGGGCAATAGTGTAAGCTTTTTCGGCAGCGTCATCTTTTTTTTGATAATAGTAGAGCTTGCCCAAACTAGCTTGTGCCTGGCATATGAATAGTTGGTAAGTAGCACCGATGGTTGGATTTTGCCCCTGTTGGAAAGTAGCAAGTACCTGCTGCAAGTCTTGTTCGGTAGCCGAAAACTTATTAAGCAGCAAATGAGCATCACTTAGCAATAACCTTGCATTGCATTCCTGAGGCACACTGGTTGCATGGTTTAGTGCTTTACCGGCCCATTGTATTGCCTGTTCATAACGGTTTTGTTGATAAAGAAACTGAGCATAGGCAAACAGGCTAACATAATTATCGCTATCGTTGACCGCTAGAAATTTGTATCGTTCGTCAGCCTTTGCAGCATTTAGCTGAAACTGCGACAAAGTAGCCAGTTCCCGTAAGTTGCGTCGGTTGAAGGCCAGTATGCTATCATTGGCTTGCCGGGCAATACTTACCTTTTGTTTCATACTATCTATGCGGTTACCTTGCAACCTAGCTTGTTTAAATGCTTTTTCACTTTGTAGGCTTTCCCGCAGCCTTCGGCATTCGTCTATTTTCCCTTCCTGAAACAACTGATAGGCTTGCTGCTCTACCACCGACACATCATCCAGGTTAATCCGGCTCATGGCTTCGGCCAATGGGCTCAATTCTTTTTCCTGTCGCTGATAATATTGTTCCAGCGAGTCGAGCCGTAGCTGGTCCTGCCGGTTAGCTATATTTAGTTTGGTAACCGCTTTTTGTAACGACCGTTCCAGAGACTGTTTTATTACGCTTCGATTGGTTTGCACTTGCTGGTTCCATTTTTCTTCCCTGCACATTACAATGTTGTATGGGTTTTTAAAAGGATCTTCCGGCAGGTTTACCTCAATGTCTGTTTTATTAATTGAGACCCAAGCCTCTTTTTTAACGGTCAGCACCACATTTTTTCCAGGCTTGGCATTCTGAAAATTAAGGGTGTAAGCGCCCTTATCGCCGGACAAAACCTGGTTGGCAAACAAAGCTTTGACCAATACACCTGGTACTGGTTTTTTACCACTGTTTTGCTCCAGTACAAATCCGTACAAAGCACTACCAGACTGAGCAACCAGCTTATTTATTAAGAAAAGTATCAACAGAAAAATGGTTAATCCTTTCATATAAGTTCATGTTTTCATTCTTACTTATTACATGTCAATAGTGGCCCATAGAAGGTTGATGCACTTGAAAATACAATACCCATTAAGCGGCGGATATTAGTTTGCTACAACATAAGGTTATTCAATTCAAGGCTGGTTGAGAAGTGCTCGGATTTTGGCAATATCGCTATGCTGAATGCCTGCTTTTTCTATTTCATTCAGGTCGTTTAAAAAGCTGGTTTTGTAAGTGGTGCCATCTCGTTTTGTTACATCAGGTTTATCTTTAAAAGTGGTATATATTTTTTCGGCTTCTTCATACTTGCCTTGTAGTAGCAATGCCGGGGCCAGGCAGCCATTCAGCCATTCTGTGTTTTTCGTTGCCTGTATTTCTTTAGGCAGTACTAGCTTTAACCCTTCCCTTGCGACTTGCTCGGCAGCGACATACTGCTTAGCCAATAGCAGTTCCCAGCCATAGTTACCCAATTCATCTGCCAGTGCGTCTGTGTATTTATCTTTATACGTTGCTGCCAGTGCTTTTCTTTTCTCTATTATTTCTTTCCACAGTTTCAGTTCTTCCTTTTTGTCACCTGTATTGTTGATATGCAGTTTGAGAATTTTTATTTGCAGATCTGTGTCAGAATACTTCTTGTAAAAACCAATATCTTTTACTGTATTATTTTCTTTAATAGCTTCCTGATAATAGTATTCAGCAGTGTCGTTTTTGCTGGTGGCTTCGTACAGATCGCCCAACGACATCAGGGTACCTACCACCTGCTGATTGTAACGGGCCGGATTTTCCTTTTGTATTTGTCGCCGGGTTTTCAATGCTTCCAAAAAAGGTTGCCGGGCAGCTGTATAATTGTTACTCCGATAATACAAAAGCCCCAGGTTTTGACTGATGCCAGCTATATGACTCCTCTTCAGCTCTGCACTTATTACCGTTGAATTTTTAATGGTTGCCACTAGTTCCTGAAAAGCTTTTTCGGCTGCTTTATAATCCTTTCTGCGGTATAGAAGCAGCGCCAAACTATTTTGTATAGCCAGTAAGCTGCCTTGGTATAAACCGGGATTGTCGGCAGCTAAGGGCTTCATTATTTCCAATGCCTGCTTTAGGTTCGCCTCTGCCGAATCGTTCATGAAAATACCGGAATAGAAAATACCTGTAAGCATCCATGTATTTCCTAAATGAGGGCTGTACGCAGCAGGGTTTTCGGCA